>CAKZUM010000638.1 GCA_937921525.1 uncultured Saprospiraceae bacterium | reverse complement strand
ACTTGAGTTTGCATTAAAATAGTCACCTAGCTCGCTAGGCAACAATTTTAATGCTTCCTCAAAACCCTAAGCTATTGATAATCAGTTCGTACAAATTTTAGACAAGCTCTTAGTCAGAGCATTCCATGATGATTTGAGTGTAAACTAGGCAGCTTATAAGACATAATTCAACGCTGAGCTACTTCGTAGCTACACGGATTTTTTTGGATCTTTATAGGTCGTGTATCTAGGCGTTGACTTTTTTTATTACTAATTATGTCCTACTACAATACGGAGCTACTTCGTAGCTATATGGATTTTTGTAGGTCGTGAAGGATGTTGACAGTTGAAAGCCACCATACAGGTACGTCACGCTCTCGACCTAGGGAACACATCTAATACAGGCGACCTATAAAATCATTTAAATCTGCGTTGAATTATGCGTATTTAGACATTTAGTTCCTTAAGTTGACGACATTCCACTTGCAGTAGTCCAATGAAACGTGCAGCTTGATCGGACCACTGCAAGTGATCCGATCAATTTAAGAAAAATGCCCCTGAATTGTTTTACACTCTGATGATTTAATTTTTAAAAACTAAAAGCAATGCAACAACAAGTGAAAACTATAAATCAGAGGAAGTTCAAAGTGTTAATCACCGCAAGTATTTTTCTATTCGCCACATTTGCATGTACACAAGAAAACAGTCTTAGTCAGCAAACGGATACAACTCCAGCACAACGAGAGATTTTCACAATAGTAGAAGATCAACCCAATTATAAGGGAGGGATGGATGCTTTTTACAAATATGTTATCGGTGAAATAAAATATCCATTGCAAGCGAGAAATGCTGGTGTGGAAGGCAAGGTCCAAGTACAATTTGTTATCGAAAGGGATGGTTCTATCTCGAATGTAACGGCTATAAATAGCATCGGTTCTGGATGCGATCAAGAGGCGATAAGAGTCATCGAAAACGCCCCTGATTTCATTGCTGGTTCTCAACGAGGACGAACCGTCAAAACAACTATGGTCTTACCCATAACTTTCAAATTGAATAAGGAAAAGAGAAATGCAGACAATAGTGTTCAAGGTACCATCATAGCTGGAGAACTCCTAACTAAGCTGGAAGAACTCAAAGTAAACACTAATTATACGAATGGAGAATGGTCTGGAACAATCTCTGATGCAGATGGAAATAAATTACCTGGCGTTAACATAGTGCTGGCAGGAACTAAGTATGGTACAGTTTCCGATCTATCTGGAACATTCCGTATCAAAGCGGAAGCCGACCAAGAGTTGCATATTAGTCGTGTAGGTTATGAAGGTGTGGTGATTAAAAATTAATAGATCGCTACAGAAGTACTAGGACGCTATTATTTACATGTTCCTAAACATCCAAATCTCTGTATTGCGAAGGAGAGCTTCCCATACTTTTTGAAAAGAGCCTAGAGAAATAAGCAGGGTCATCAAAACCTAATTCAAAGGCAATCTCTTTGACTGTCTTAGTAGTGAATTTCAATTGTCGTTTGGCTTCTAGTATTATACGATCTTTAATAATCTGTAAGGGTGTTGCATAGCCTTGTGTATTTAATCGCTTTGATAAAGACTTAGGAGAAATAAATAATTTCTCTGCATAGCCCGTTACAGTATGTTCCTCTCTAAAATGTTTTTCCACTAAAGTAATGAACGTTTCTGCTGTTCTATCTAAATTGGAATTAGTGATCTCTTGATTGGGTCGCTGGGCATCCACTAAACGGAGTGTCTTAATTAAAAATAATCTTAAGTAAGTCTCTAACATATCTTTATGTGCATTCCCTTTAGCTTGCAACTCTTGAATCATTTGATCGATCAAAGTCTGAAAAGCTGCTTGATCTTCTGCTCTTACCGAAACTACACTCGCGCGATGCACATTATTGAAAAGCACCCCATTACAAGCAATTTCTTTCCCATGTGTTTCTACACAATAAAAATCTTTATTAAAAGTAATTTGATAGGCCTGCTTCGCTTTTTCATTTTTCACACTAAATACTTGCCCGGGAGATAAACAAAAAATGCCAGAGTCTTTTATTTGAAATTCTTTAAAGTCGATTTGATACGTACCTCCTCCATCTGCAATCCAAAATACCTTATAATACTCCGACACTTCATTCTTATTCAATACACAATGGGTATCTAAATGGAGCGCAGTCACTTCAAAAAAGGGGGGGCTATTTTGATCCTTAAGTGTTTGAAAAGTATATATATCTTTTGCTGAAAGTGCCATTCTGTATTATTAGTGATTCATATCGTAATTGTAGCTATTTAAGCTCTCTATTACAACACTACGATAATTCAAATAGTTGAATGAAGAAGTGTTTAGGCAAAAATAACGTTTACTAAACTCCTAGCTACTTCTCACCGATTTCCTATTCTTTTTCAGAAATATTCCCTTTTGTCCATGTTGAGGGGAAGTATCTCCATTCTTTCAAGCCACATTTGCCTGCATCTTTGCAATGTACTTAGAAACAAATAAGTCAATACTTAATAACAATTAATCATTTCAATTTTAAAATAAAATATCATGAAAGCCATTGCAAATATTCAAGAGTTTCAAAAAGTTATCGATCAGGACAAGCCTGTATTATTAGATTTTTATGCAGACTGGTGTGGCCCTTGCCAAGCATTACTCCCTACGGTAGAAAGATTGGCGGAAAAATACAAAGAAGATTTCATTGTTAGAAAGATCAATGTAGATAAAAATCCACAATTAGCCCAGCAATTTAAAGTTCGTAGCATACCTGCATTATTTATCTTGAAAGATAAAGAAATACAAGAAAAATTAGTTGGTATGCAGTCTGAGCAGGCACTCGACAAATTAATACAAGCACAATTACAAGTAGCATAAAGAAAAACAAAGAAACTTAGAGCTTGTCTAAATTTGTATAAGTTCTTATCCCCATCAACCCCCTCAATACCCTCTTTTGATTATATACCGCCAAATTGTATCCCTATACAGTTTGGCGTATTTTATGGACTACCTACCTCCAACTCATTATTCCACTACATCATTGCTACGCTTAATTCCCAATCTATCTAGCTTAGAATAGAGAGTAGTAGGACGCAAGCCTAACAGCTTAGCCGCTCCATCTTCTCCGCTTACTCGCCAGTTGGTATACTTCAATACTTCAATGATATAGTTTCTTTGATAGTTTTCTAGCGAAACAAAATTGGTGGCTCTCTTTATTTTTTTCTTAGGATTAAACCAATCTCCCAAGCTTAACTTTTTAGTCCGAGAAGTAATGATGGCTCGTTCTATTAGATTCTCCAATTCTCTAACATTACCTGGAAAATCATACGACAATAATTTATCAATAACTCGCTGCGGAATATCTGTAATTTTCCTTCCCAATTTAGTACCTATCTTTTCACAGAAGAACCGAATCAATAAAGGAATATCTTCTTTTCTTTCTCGAAGAGGCATACTATGTATCGGAAAAACATTTAGTCGATAATACAAATCTTCTCTAAAATTTCCTTCCTCAATTTCCTTTGGCAGATCTCGATTAGTGGCTGTTATAATACGGACGTCCACCGTTTTTACTTCCTGCCCACCTAGGCGTTCTATCTCCCCCTCTTGAATGGCACGCAATAATTTAGGTTGTAAATCAATAGGCATTTCTCCGATCTCATCTAAAAATAAAGTGCCCCCATCCGCCAATTCAAACTTTCCTAACTTCTTAGATAAAGCCCCTGTAAAGGCTCCTTTTTCATGCCCAAATAATTCACTCTCAATCAAATTAGCAGGTAAAGTGGTACAGTTCACTTTAATCATTGGACGATTCGATCTACGACTCAATTGGTGCAAGGCTCTTGCAATCAACTCCTTGCCTGTGCCACTTTCTCCCGTTATTAAAACAGTAGAAGAAGTATCGGCTACTTGCTCTATTTTATTCAAAACTGTCCGAAACTTAGGACTACTACTGATGATTTCTCCAAAATTATTTTGTACCTCGATTTCTTCTTGTAAGTAATTATTTTCTGCCTCTAATTTTTCTTTCAATTCCTTAATCTCTAATAAAGCCCCTCTGAGTGCAGCTTCTTTTCGTTTTCTTACAGTAATATCTCTAACGATCGCACAACTGTAAGAAACGCCGTCCAATTCAACAAAAATATCCGTTATATCAACAGGAAAAACAGTTCCATCTTTTCGCCGATGACTGCTTTCGAATGTGGAAGTATCTTTTTGTTTCGCTGCCCAATGGTCAGTCCATATTTGCGGATTCATATTAGGGTTTAAATCAAAAATTGTTAGCTGTAAAAATTCTGCTTTTGTATAACCCCAATTGTCGCAAGCTATCTTATTAGCGTCAAAAATTTTAGCATCCTCATCAAACCACATGACGGCTTCAGGTAAATCTTGTAAGGCTGTATAAGATAGTGTTTGAAGGTCTTTCTTTTTCATTAAAACAAGGTAGATAATTTTTAGTAAAAATACGAAATATCGTAAATATTTTTTCAATTTTAATTATTAAAACAAATATCAAAAACTTATAAAACACTGATAACCAGTTGTTTAAAAATTTAATCTCTCTGTTATTCATACTTGGCACAAGCATTGAATTATAATAGATGAAAAGGCATTACAACAAACCAGTAATTCAATTTTTTTCACTCATTAAAAATAGAAATCATGTTTCACCAAATAAAGAATTATTTACAAAGTAACCAAACAACAAATCCAGAAACAGCATGTCCTAATTGCTGGGGAAGACAAGAGTACCAAGGACAGTTTAATGAAGCTATTACAAAAGAAGAAATCACACTTAACAACATAGACCAAAAGAAAGGTTGGATAGAAGCCTATGTTGCTAAAAATCTTCATGGTATCAAATTTCAAAAAAAAGGAAACAAAGTAATTTGCCCTAGTTGTAGCCCATCTATCTAAATTGGTCACATACTATCCATTAAACTGATAGAATAAAATAAAACTTATGGAAAATACAAATTCAATATCAAATTTAGGAGACTTGTTAATGTCTCTAAAAGCACAGTCAACTCCTTTTTTCGTGAGTCTTTGTGCTCGATGTGGCAACGACAATCAACTAATGGATAATGTGTTACAGAAACTCCAAGAGACTTACGGTCAAAAACTAAATTACCGTAAACTAAATGGAGAGGCTGCTCAATTAATCAAAGATGAATTGAAGATTTCAAAAAATCCAGTTTTACTACTGATAAATAATGGAGAAATTAAAGCGGTATTTGGCGGCATCATCGCTCAATACCATCTAGAACTAGCACTTGAGGAATTAGGTGTCAATACAAATTAAATTTTACCACCCTTTAAATAATTAATGTTCTTTGATTCTTCTTAAACAACTTCATTGAATTAATCAAAGAGCTATAACTAATAACTACTAAAATCGTTTAAGTATTAAACACTAAGTGGTTATCCCAAAAAGAATTTATTATGAAAAGTATCATTCAATTTTTAGTATTCTCTCTCTTTATAGTGGCTACTACATCCGCTCAAACTATCAATCAACAATTCTTTGATAAGACAGAAGCTTTCTTATCAAAAGAAGTTACTAATGGTTTATTAGAATATTCAGGACTTAAAAATAATGCACAATTAGCAGATTTAGTCCGCACAGTAGAAAATGCAGATTTATCCAATACTACAGATGCTACAAAAAAAGCATTCTACATCAATGCCTATAATTTGCATGTAATTAATGCGGCAGCTCAAGCATACCCACTTAATTCCGTTCAAACAATCGCAGGCTTTTTTGATGGCAAAAAAGTAAGAGTAGCAGGAGAAAATCTTACTTTAAATAATTTAGAAAAGAATCATTTACTAAAGCCTTACAAAGATGCTCGTTTACATTTCGTTTTGGTATGTGGTGCTCTAGGCTGTCCTCCAATCACGAACTTTGCTTATCAACCAGACCGCTTAGATGCACAATTAGATCAGCAAACGAAGATCGCTTTAAATAATCCTGAATTCCTTAAAGTAGAGAATAACTCAGTAGAATTATCTCAGATTTTTAAATGGTATAGCAGTGACTTTGGTGGTAGTAAAGGAGCTATATTTGATTTTATTAATCAATACAGAACAACACCAATATCAAAATCATCTAAAGTATCTCATTATCCATATGACTGGTCTTTGAATGATTCTGCAGCTAGTTCTTCTCAAATAAATTCCAATACGTCTGGAGGCAATAATGCCTCTAGATATATTGTATCTTCTACTATCCCAAAAGGCTCTTCGGAAATTAAAATCTTCAATAACCTGTACTCTCAAAAAACAGGAAGTATTGATAATCTGACGGATAGGTCAACTTTTTTTACTACAACGATTAGCTATTTATACGGTTTAAACAATCGTTTTAATATTGGTTTTAATACTAGATATAGAAGCGTTAGAAACGATCAACTACCCTCCTCTGCTTTTGATGTTTTTGGTTCTAGCCAAGCCGGTAGTACTCGACAAGGGCTTACTGCTTTTGGGCCACAGATTAGGTATGCACCAGTCGAAAAATGGACTAATTTTTCTGTACAAAGTTCTTTCGTTTTTCCTATTGGAGAAGATTTAGCAGGTAGTGCTAGCCAACCATATATTGATTGGAATGGGGCGACTTGGTGGACTCAGTTTTTTAACGATTTTCCAATAGGTACAAATTTCTCTTTATTTACGGAAGTGGATTTATTAATTGAAGACATTGGAAATTCTGAAAACGGACACATCAATCGTGTTTCCACACCCGCTACCTTAATATTTAGTTATAATCCAAATCCTAAAACAACGCTTTATACAATTGGTGGTTTTTCTCCATACTGGCAAAGTAATTTCGATTATTTCTTACAAGGGGGCGTTGGTGCAAAATATCAATTTACACCTAACTTTGAACTTGAACTGTTAGTAACAGAATTTACTAATAAATTCTTATTAGATACAGGAGGACAAGCAGCAACGTATAACTTAGGGATAAGATATAATATTCCAAGTAGAGGAGGAAAATCAAGAAAGAACGCTCCTGTACGCTATAACTAAGTCTGTAGTCTGTTCAATTCTACAACTTTTGATTGTTAAAATCGTTAAATCTAGTAAATTGTTTATCTATTAAACAATCTTGAAAATTCAACTATTTCAACAATCATTTTTATACGTTTGATAGCTACATGACTGTAAAACATTTGTTCTTAGGATTAGTAATTACTCTATATTTTATTTCTTCTTTGGAAGCTCAACAGATAGTTGCTTTCAAAGGGTTGAAGCGTACCCAAGAAAGTTATTTACTTCAATTTATTCATTCAAATTTAAGTAATTCTCCTAAGGATAGTCTATTACAAGCAGATGTACAAAGATTAAAAAATATTGCTGGTATCGGTAATGCTTTCTATCGTAAAGATACAACAGATCGAGGTGTGCAAATATTTTTTGAAATAGAAGAGGTAAAAACATTATTACCCATTTTTAATTTCGGAGGGATAGAAGGAAATGTATGGTTTCAAGTCGGATTCTCTGATATTAACTGGCAAGGTAAGGGACAGTTTCTGAGTGCCGCTTATCAAAATAATGATCGACGACATAGTGGAAATGTTTACTATAAAATTCCTAGAATCAATGGAACCAACTGGGGATTTACTGCAAGCTTGAATAAGTGGTCTTCCAGAGAACCTTTATTTTTTCCAGAAGGAACTGTCAACTATGACTACGATAATGACGGTATAGGATTGTCTATAATAAGGCATTTTAATCTTAATCAAAATCTAGAAGTAGGAGGTACTTACTTTATAGAAAACTATACTAAAAGTGAATTTCAATTTTTAGAAAACACGCCGGGCCCATTAGGCTTGCGGCAACCGAAATGGTTAACTAAAATTCTATATACGGAAAATTACTTGAATTATCATTCTTTCTACTTGAGTGGATTAACTTGGCAGGCATTGTTACAAGAGGTTTATAATACCTTAGATAAAACTTGGTTTCATAGTTTTCAATTACAAGCAAAATATTATGCTAGGTTTGGAGAAAAAGGAAACTTAGCTGCTAGATTAAGGTTAGGGATTGCCACCAATAATAACACCCCTTTTGCTCCTTTTGTTGCGGATAGTCACACGAACATTAGAGGCATTGGAAATAGAATTGATAGAGGAACGGCACAAGCTGTTTTGAATGCGGAATACAGACACAGAGTCTACGAAAATAAAAAATGGGGCGCTCAAATCGTTGCCTTTTCAGACACGGGTACTTGGAGAAACCCAGGAGGACAACTGAAAGACCTCTTAGACAAGGAGCAGTTTCGCCAATTTGTCGGTGGTGGATTTAGAATTATTTACAAAAAAATATACGGTGCTGTTCTAAGAGTAGATTACGGTATTGATATATTCAATAAAGATCAAAGAGGTGCAGTAATTGGTTTCGGACAGTATTTTTAAAATAGGCTGTTATATAAAATGAAAAGTAAATCTCAAATAAAAAATATACAACTATACTTTTGGGTTCTTTTGGTATATGTGCTAGCAAACACGACTACTCTTTATAGTCAGATCATAAATGGTATGAGCTTTAGTGGTCCTGGCAGCCCTTCTCTAACGCTAGATATGTTTGAAGATATTAAAATCTCCAATGCTAATTGGGTAGCATTAGTACCAGAAGCTACACTAGATCGTAGCACACTATTGTTATTACCAGATGAGCAAAACGAGTGGTGGAGTAACACTATTACAGCCAATATCCAAGCCATTCAGTTGGCTAAAAAAGCAGGCTTAAAGGTTTTTTTAAAACCACATATAGTATTGAGTAAATTAGAAAATTCAAATACTCCTAAGGTTCTGTTTACTAACAAAACAAAAAATGTAAACAAATCTGTAATCGACAAATCAAGAGGGGTAGAATGGAGAGGAGATTTGTCTTTAAAAAAAGAACAAGATTGGAACATCTTAGAAAATAGTTACGAGGCTTACATACTGGAATTAGCACAAATAGCAAAAGATCAAAAAGTAGAGCTTTTCGCAGTTGGAACAGAGTTAAAGAAATTCGCTACACAGCGTCCAGCATTTTGGAGACAACTTATAAAAAAAGTTAGAAAGATATATAGTGGCCCAATCACATATGCCGCTAATTGGGACGAGTATAATAAAATTTCTTTTTGGCAAGATTTAGATTATATCGGTGTAGATACCTATTTCCCGATTAATAGAATGAAAACCCCCGAAGTAAGAAAAACTATTAGAAATTGGAAAGCGATACAAAGGCAATTAAGAAAATTGAGTAAGGCGGAAGATCGACAAATTCTACTAACAGAGTTTGGCTATAGAAATGTTTCTTATGCAGGCAAACGACCATGGACGCACGATAAGGGAGAAAATATTCCGATCAATAATCAAACACAAGTAAATTTATATCAAGCCTTTTTTCAAACATTTTGGAAGAAGTCTTGGGTAGCAGGTGGTTTTTCCTGGAAATGGTTTGCACACCCTAAATCAGGAAATGATACAAGTTTTTCTGTGCAAGGTAAACCTGCTTTAGCAGTCTTACAAAAATGGTATGCTCAGTCTAAGTAACATCAAAACATTTACTATGCAAAAGCTTCCTCTTTATATAAAAATAAAATCTCAGTATGTTAATTTTTTTGCTCTAATAATTTCGTTACTTTTTTTTTCTGTTCTAAACGGGCAGGAATATGATATAAAAAATGGCGTAAATATTCAAGCCTCCTATTATAACAGAGGGGTAGTAAATTTAGGATGGGAATTGATGGAAGATTATCCAGAGATAGAATCTTTAAGGATAGAAATCGAACCGTACAGAACTACTCAAGCAAGAACTTGGATACGAGAAGCACAGAGTAAAAATTACCAAGTAATTGCGACTTATCACGATTCTGAAAAACTGGGATCTAACTATATAGAAGATTTAATAGAAGCCGCTAAATGGTGGCGAAATAACTACAAAATTCTATCAAGCAGTAAACCATTTATAATTAACATTATGAATGAATGGGGCGATCATTCGATCACTCCCACAGAATATGCATCCGCATATAATGAGGCTATTCCAATTATCCGTGAAGTATATGATGGTCCTTTAATTGTAGACGTACCTGGCTTTGGCCAAGCTGCTGAAATCGCAGCAGATGCCTATACCTTATTTCAAGATAAACAAATTATTTTTTCTGTTCACATTTATCCAAATGCTTTTAATGTAGAAAAGAATCGCTGGCTAAATGAGTCAGATCTTTCTTACCTTGCTGCAACAGGTGCTCAATGTATGGTAGGCGAATTTTGTGATTCAGGTAGAGGTGGGGCAGACTGGTGCAGTTTAGTAGATTATTGCTATCAAAATAATTGGCCCTTATTGGGTTGGGCTTGGAATGGCGACGGTGGCACTATGAATATGATAGAGCCACATTGGAGAGATCGACCATTAGCCGCCTCTTTTACCCCTACCCCTTTAATGGAAAAAATTATCAACAAATTAGCGGGTGTCCCATGCTTTACGTTAGCAGATAAAAACTGTAACAATGAATTAATTGGCACTTCTTGTAACGATAATAATGAATATACCATCAATGACCGTTATAATGAGTCTTGTCATTGTACTGGAAATTTCACTAATTTTTTACAAACTTCGAATGCGGAATCCTCCTTATTTATATACCCTAATCCGATAGGTAACAACGAAAAATTGTTTATTGAATTCATAAAGATTAATCAACAAGGTCAACTTTCCATTTTCAATAGTGTAGGACAAAGAGTCTATAACTCTACTAAACAACCAAGTGATCAGAATCTAGCAATTGATGCGAGTCTTTTTGAAAGTGGACTTTACTGGGCAGTCTTTCAATCAAACGGGAATGAACGAATTGCTAAGGCATTTGTTAAATAAGTAAAGACGAAACAATAAAAATATGGCCAAGAAAGTATGCATCTATTGTGGGGCTAATACAGGAAATTCCAAAGAGATAGTGACACAGACAAAACGACTATGTGATCTCTTGATACAACAGGATTATGACCTAGTATATGGTGGCGGAAAAACAGGTTTAATGGGTATTATTGCCACCCACTTTTTAGCCAATGGAAGAAAGGTAATTGGCGTACGTCCTGAAAAATTAATTCAAGATGAAGACCAACATGACGGAGTATCTGAAATGATCGTTGTCAAAGATATGCACGAACGTAAAGGAAAAATGATTGCTTTATCGGATGCTTTTATTGCCTTGCCTGGTGGGGTTGGTACATTGGACGAAATCATTGATGTATATACGCAAGTCAAGATTGGTTTCTTGAATAAGTTCTGTGGCATTTTGAATGTGAATGGTTATTATGAGGGCTTAGAAATATTATTAAAAAATATGGTGAATTTCGGTTTTTTGATGGAGGAAGGGCAAAAGTTATTGGCTATTACGGACAGTCCTGAAAAGTTGATGGAGTTGATTGATAAAGTAAATTATCAATAGGAAATTATTCTTAAATGACAAATTCTACACATTCAAAATCTTCCAAACCAACTCCTTCTTCAACTCCCCCTCAAATTGATGCACATTATTAAAGTTGACGCCTTTAGATTTCAGATCGTATTCTTTTAAAAGAGATAGCACTTGTTCTGTTTGTAGACGGTTATAATAACGAGCTGTCTGTTTATAATCTCTGAGAAAATAACTAGATCGCAATTTCAAACTTTTCAAAATATCTTGCTCTGAGGAGTTTTTAAGAAAGTGGAGCGTATAAATTTTACTATAGTAATTATATAAAGCACCCACCATCATCACCAATGGTCCTTTCTTCGGGTTATCGACAAAATACTGAACGATTCGATTCGCCTTAGTGACTTGTCGCTGTCCTAGTGCTTTTTGCAATTCAAAGACATTATAGTCCTTACTGATCCCAATATTTTCCTGAATATGCTGGGCGGTGATTGTTGTCTTAGGAGGCAAATTGATTGTCAGCTTATCTAATTCATTTACGACTTTTGATAAGTCTGTTCCTACGTATTCTGCCATCATAGCTGTGGCAGGTGGTTCTATATTAAATTTCTTGTCTTTTAAATATCCAACAATCCAATCTGGCAATTGATTGTCATATAGTTTTTTAGATTCAAATACTAGTGCTTTGCTCTTTGCGATCGCCTTCCCAAATTTAGTACGACTATCAAATTTTTTATGCTTATGACAAATGACTAGTATAGTGGTATCTAATGGTTTCTCAATATATCTAATTAATTCTTTTAGCGTTTTCATTTCTTGTGCCTCTTTCACTATAACAACTTGATGAGAAGCCATCATAGGATAGCGGCGAGCTGCATCTACGACTTGTTTAAATTCCGTTTCTTTCCCATAGAGCACTGTTAGGTTAAATGCTTTTTCGCCTTCGCTCAATACATTTTTTTCTATGTAACTAGAGATCGCATCTATGAAATACGACTCTGTTCCATGTAGAAAATACACTGGTTGATACTTCTTAGCTTTTAAGTCTTTTTGTATTTCGGAGAACGTCATGTTTCGGAGTTATGGCGTGGACAAAGTTTTTTTACCACATAGTTTTTTTTACCACATAGGTACATAGGTCACATAGCAGGGTGTAACTATGTGACCTATGTACCTATGTGGTAAAAAATCATACACTTATGTGGTAAAAAAATAGTATTACAAATGTAAACAAAAAAAGCCTCCAGAGTAATCAAACTCCAGAGGCTTTTTATATCGTCTGATGAATTCATTTTCAAATTATCCTTCCAGCGCAGCAGCACCACCCACAATTTCCGAAAGTTCTTTCGTAATTGCTTCTTGGCGAGCTTTGTTGTAGGAAATCTTTAATTCCTTCACTAATTCTTCTGCATTTTCCGTGGCAGCATCCATGGCGGTCATCCGCGCGCCATGCTCAGAGGCATGGGTATCTAGTACAAATTTTTGAAATTGTGTTTGTAGAATACTTGGTACTAAATGCTTCAATAAATCTTCTTTATTTGGCTCGAAGATGTAATCTGCTTTAGCCGTAGATTCTCCAGATTTCTTTTCTAATTTCGCAACTGGTAAAAACTGTACACAAATTGGAATCTGAACAGCAGCATTTCTAAACTGACCATAGGCTGCATCAATCACATCATACTCCTCTCCCTCAAAAGCATCCATCAATTGCTGAGATACTTTAGCTACATTATCAAAACTCAAATCACTAAATAAGGCAACATGATCTTCAATTCTAGTACACTCAGGATATCGCTTTCTAAAGAAATCATTTCCTTTTTTACCAATAGGTAAAATAGTTAACTTCCCTGCTGCTCTAACTGCTTCATACTTTTCCTCAATCTTAGCAACTGCTGCTTTGATGATGTTATTATTGAATGCACCACACAAACCTTTGTTGGAAGTAACAATGACCATACAAACAGCTTGTATTGGTCGTTCTTTTCCAAAAGAGGTATTCGCATCCCCTTCTAAATTAGATAAGATGTTGACTAACATCTCGTTCAATTTATTAGCATACGGACGCATTTGAGTAATCGCCATTTGCGCTCTTCGTAACTTAGAGGCCGCTACCATCTTCATCGCTTTCGTAATCTGCTGCGTATTTTTTACGGATTTAATCCGCTCTCGAACTTCTTTAAGATTAGCCATTGGAGATTGAATTATGTGACTGGTAAGATTTCGTTTTTCCAACTCCCCCCGACCCCCCTCTTTAAAAGAGGGGGAGGCGTTGAAATGAAAATATATCGTATCTAAAACGAAATTTTCAATCGTAGACATCCCCCTCCCTTTTTTAAGGGAGGGTCGGGGTGGGTTCTTAACGTATACTAAACAGTTACATTATTTATTTAAATCGACCAGATAATTCTGCCGCTAATTCTTCTACTGCTTTAACCGCCTCAGGTGCTAGTTTTCCTTTACGGAAAGATTCTAATGCATCTGGGTGTCTTTGCTCTAGAGTCGTTAAAAACTGCTCTTCGAATTCTTTTACTTTATTCACTGGTACATCTTTCAATAAACCTTTTGTACCCAAGTAAATAATCGCTACTTGCTTTTCTACTGCTACTGGAGAGTATTGCGGTTGCTTCAAGATTTCTACGTTACGCTTACCTTTTTCTAAAGTAGCTAATGTTGCTGCATCCAAATCAGAACCGAACTTAGAGAATGCTTCTAACTCTCTATATTGTGCTTGATCTAATTTCAAAGTACCAGAAACTTTCTTCATCGACTTCACCTGCGCCGATCCACCCACACGAGATACCGAGATACCTACGTTAATCGCTGGACGTACACCAGAGTTAAATAAGTTCGACTCCAAGAAAATCTGACCATCTGTAATAGAAATTACGTTAGTCGGAATATAGGCAGATACATCACCTGCTTGCGTTTCGATAATTGGTAATGCCGTTAAAGAACCACCACCTTTCACGATACCTGCATCTTTCAAAGACTTCGGTAAATCGTTCATATCGTTTGCAATTTTATCATCATCAATGATCTTTGCAGCACGCTCTAATAAACGGGAGTGTAAGTAAAATACATCCCCTGGGTAAGCCTCCCGCCCTGGTGGACGACGAAGTAACAAAGATACCTCTCTATAAGCTACCGCTTGCTTAGACAAATCATCATATACAATCAGTGCTGGACGGCCAGTGTCTCTAAAGAACTCCCCTATCGCAGCACCTGCAAATGGTGCGTAGAACTGTAGTGGTGCAGGCTCAGCTGCAGATGCAGATACGATACACGTATAAGCCATTGCTCCGTTTTCTTCCAAAGTCTTGGCAACGTTTGCTACCGTAGAAGACTTCTGACCAGAAGCTACATATATACAATAAACAGGCTCGCCCCTGTCATAAAATTCTTTTTGGTTGATAATCGTATCAATCGCAATCGCCGTCTTACCAATTTGACGGTCACCAATAATCAATTCCCGCTGACCTCTACCAATTGGAATCATCGCATCAATCGCTTTGATACCAGTTTGTAATGGCTCGGTTACTGGTTGTCTGTAGATTACACCAGGTGCTTTACGCTCTAAAGGAATCTCATAAGTTGTTCCAGTGATAGGTCCTTTACCATCAATAGGTTGTCCAAGTGTGTTGACAACTCGACCAACATATCCTTCTCCTACATTGATAGAAGCAATCTGGCCAGTACGTCTCACCTTAGCTCCTTCAATAATACCATCAGAAGGTCCCATTAATACCACCCCTACATTATCTTCTTCTAAGTTCAAAACAATAGCTCTTACCCCATTTTCAAATTCTACCAATTCCCCTGCTTGCGCACTAGTCAAGCCATAAACACGAGCAATACCATCACCAACTTCTAGTACTGTACCAACTTCTTCCAACTCTGTAGCGTTGCTAAAGCCAGATAGTTGTTGTTTGATTATTGCCGATATTTCATCAGGTTTTACATCAACCATATCTATAGTTTTTTATTTTGAATGATGAATTTTGTAGGATTCTTAATGGTTAAAAATAGAACCTACCAAAAATTAATTTATAATAAAGATACTTTTTTAGAACAGAGAGTAGAGATGAGAGAGTAGAGACGCGTTCCGTTCAGGAAATGAAAAAATCGTCATTTTTTAAACGGAATGCGTCTCTATTCTCTGCTCTCGCTTCCCTACTCTAAAGTATCACATTTTCTTATCGTACTGGTTACCTGTAAATTCTTTTCTAAGCAATTCCAGTTTATGTGCCACACTTGCATCATATAACTTGTCATCAAACTCAATCACAAATCCACCGATAATATCTGGATTCACAACTGTTTCAATTTCAATATTATCGTTCGTCGAATCGCTACCCATCAATTGCGCTTTGATAATAGACAAAGACTCTGCTTCTAATGGTGCAGCAGTAGTTACTTTGACTGTAGAAATATTATTCAATGTTTTATACTGTGCAATATATTGGTCTGCAATAGCAGGCAGATATTGCTCTCTCCCTTTTTTAGTAATAATGTCCAAAAAAGTCATTGTCAACTCATCAAACTTTCCACCAAAAATAGCTTTGATAATGGCTTGCTTCTTATCAGACTTAACGATTGGGCTTTTTAACAGTAGCTGGAAATCTTTTTGCTCTACTGCTTTTTTAAAAGCCTTTACCTCTTCTAAGATTTTATCTACCTTACCTTGTTCCTGTGCTAAGTCCAGTAAAGATTTAGCGTATCGAGAAGCAATTCTAGTTACTGACATATTTTATTATGGTCTTAGGTCTTTGTTATTGTTTTAGAGTAGACCAGCCCGAATGCCGTCAGGCGGGCGGGGAAGCGAGAGCAGAGAATAGAGATGTATTTCGTTTAAAAATGGGCGAAATTTCGTTGCTTTTTAAACGAAATGTATCTCTGTTCTCTCGTCTCTGCTCTCTGTTCTATTTCACATAACTAAAGACTAATTAGTTCATTTTAATCTCTTCCACTAACTTCGTTACCAAGCCTACTTGTTCTGGATTAGCTTTTAAGTCTTTGCGAATTACCTTCTCTGCAATATCCAAAGCCATTTGTCCAACTTTATTTTTCACCTCTAATAATGCTGCTTTCTTTTGGCCTTCAATTTCCATTCGAGCAGTAGCAACAATTCTATTAGCATCCTCCTTTGCTTTTGCTTTTGCATCTGCAATAATTGTCTCCTTAACCGTTTTTGCCTCTTTCAAAATGTTTGCTCGTTCTGCTTGTGCTTCCTTGATTAGCTCTTCATTTCTAGCATTTAAAGCAGCCATTTCTTCTTTTGCTTTCTTCGCTTCATCTAAGGCATCTTGAATATCTGATTCTCTTTTTTTCAAAGAATCTGCAATGGGTCCGAAAGCAAATTTGCCCATTAAAAGCCAAAATAAAAGAAATATGATGGTAGTCCAGACTAGCAATCCAACATCTGGCTTAAATACACTAAAATCTACTAAGAAAATCATATTATTCATTATTCAAAATTGATTAGTTAGAGGTAAGGCTGGCACCGCAACCAACCGTTGCGTCACCAGCCTAATAGCTTAAATATTTTAAGCAGGTACTATTTACAGTACGAATGCCGATAAAATAATAGCGATCAATGCTGCACCCTCAATAAGTGCTGCCATTAAGATCATATTCGCACGGATATCACCTACCGCTTCTGGTTGACGCGCAATACTTTCCATTGCTTTTGCACCAATCCATCCAATACCTATTGCAGCACCAATTACTGCTAATCCTAAACCTACTGCTGTTAAAGAACCACCCATTGATTAAAGATTTATAGGGTAAAAAAATATTTTCAAGATGCCAAATCATTCCTTAATGGAACTGTCAGATGTCTGCATTCAGATTTCCGACCTTGACAACATTTAATAACGTCTAAATAATAACTTTAAAACAGCACAAAACTGGAAGTATCGTACAGGAGTCTGACAGCGTAGCGGTCTGACTTCTAACATCTGACTTCTTTCTATTTAATAGACTTGTTCACAAATAACAAGTCTAATGCTCTGCATGTTCTGCATGGTGATGCTCTTCTGTTGAAGCACCAATGTAAGAAGCTGTTAAAATAGTAAATACGAATGCCTGTACAAAGGCAACAATTAGCTCAATCGACATCATAAACAATGTAAGCAATGTCGAGCCAATTATCCCTACACCCAAACCAGGCAAATAGGAACCATTCTTTCCAGCGATAAATATAAAACTCACAAAGATTAATACCACCATGTGCCCTGCTGTAATGTTAGCGAACAAACGCAACATCAAAGTCAACGGCTTTATGAATAATCCCATTAATTCAACAGGAATCAAAATAATTTTTACAAACCAAGGCGTACCCGGTGCTAAAAACAAATGCTTCCAATAATCTGCATTACCATTAAGATTAGTAACCAAGAAAGCGATAATAGCTAATACCGCTGTCACAGCTAAATTCCCCGTAGCATTTGCTCCACCAAAAAATGGTACTTGTCCAAATAAATTTAATCCAAGTACAAAAAAGAAAATACTTAAAAGAAAAGGTAGGTATCTTTCATATTTAGGCCCTAAGAACGGAATTGCTACTTCGTCTCTGATAAAAGTAACAAAAGGCTCTAAGAAATTTTGTAAACCCGTAGGTGCCATGCCTTCTCTACGATCCATAGCTTTAGCGACAGATCTAAACATGAAGAACAATAACGTACAAACAATCATCATAGCCGTCACATTCTTTGTGATCGAAAAATCATAAAAAGAAGTGAGTCCTCCTCCAAAAAGTCCTCCATCTGCAGTACTCTTCGCATCTGTCGGATATAACTTATTGTTGTAGCAAACAAAAGAAGTATGTCGCTTGTCTATTTCCTTATGAATAAAACCACTAATCGGTACATTTCCCATAGGGAAGGTAGTGTCAGTTATACGCCGTACCGTACCACCATCCAAAACATAGCGATCAACTGCTTGATGTCCATCTCCATGACCAATTTTATCAAAATGAAATTTGGAAGATAGGAAAGTCTTCCAACCGTCTTCTGTAGAATAAAGAATACAAGGCAAAGGAATCATAAGAGGGCCGATACTATATACATTTGCATCAGCAATATGGTGGATCGCATTTTCACCTGCATCAAATTCATGATGTCGCTCTTCCCCACAAATTGGTCCATGATGATCGTGGCCGTGATCTGAATGTCCCTGTGCACCATGATTATGACCTGAATGATCTTGCGCACCGTGATTATGACCTGAATGATCTTGCGTACCATGGTTGTGACCTGAGTGATCTTGCGCACCATGGTTGTGACCTGAGTGATCTTGTGTATTTTGAGTTTGATGACTGTGGTTATGACCACTATGATCGTGACCGGAATGATCATGCTGATCTTGTGCAAAGCTTATCAAGGCAAAAACAGCAATATATAGGAAAGAAAGTATAAATTTACGCATCCGATGCTTATGTTTAAGCTTCTTTCACAAAACCTGTGAAAGAACGATTTTTAACAAGAAAAAAGCCCTTTTTGAAAATCGGTGCAAAGGTAGCATTTCTATACTTTTTTTTAAAGTTATAAACAATACTTTTTAGGAATAATCAAAAGTTTTTTAATATAGTGATAATCAAAGAGTTCAAGAGCTACCAAATAGCGACTGTGCTTTAATTCCGTGACATAACTTTTTAACCGCTTATTATTCTTATCAATTAATTAAATATTTAAAATTATTACAATTATTCTGTTTATAACAGAATAAAGCATAGGTAAAAAAGCCAATAAAACTGTTCTCTTTACAATGAAAATCACTAATATTTTTTTGAGTTTATTATTCCTTTTATTCGCTATTGTACAATATAACGACCCTGATCCCTGGTTATGGATCGTATTGTACAGCTACATAGCCCTTATTTCAGGAATGGCCGCCTTCAATATTCGTCATAAATGGATGATTGGAATAGGCTTGGCGATTTGTATAATTTGGAACCTAATTTTACTCCCAGATTTCTTTAATTGGCTTCAAACGGGTGCAGAGTCCATCGTAGAAGAAATGAAAGCAGAAAAACCACATATTGAACTAACTAGAGAGTTTCTTGGTTTAGCCATTTGTATCCTCACGTTGTGTTTTCATTGGAAAAAAGCTTAATAAATATCCACTAGAAGTACAATAAGCTTTTGATGGCATTAATTTTGTTGAAAAAAGAAAAAAGGATATTAGGGACTAGGAAAAAAAATAACCTTATTGCCTACTCCCTTATAATTTTTGTCTTGATTATTACAAAAATCTTTTCCTACCGCTTGAGAATCCCCTCTATTTAGTACTTCCACAACATAAACGACTTTCAATCGTTTATTTTTTGTATTTTCGTAATACCTCCCCTATTAGTAAGTTGTTTAGGAACGACGCACAAATAACTTACTCAAATCTAGTAGAACAAATACTTCGACGCTTTCTTATGAAAAACCTTACACTAATGAGAAAATCACGTACTATTATAAGCTTGCTTTGCTTGGTCATCTTAGGGGCCTGCACAGAAGAACCTCAGGTTACGGTAGAAACTTCTAGTTTGAAATTATCTTTTACTGCTAATTTTGATGGCGAGCCAATCGTGATGAATGAAAAGACTTACCTCTATAATGGTAATCCTATTCGATTCAGTAAAGTAAATTTTTATCTCTCCGACCTTACATTAGGTGGTAAAGAAATTATAGATGTTACTTTCGTCGATCTAACAAAGACGCATACTAGCGAGCAAGCTGCAGAAGAAGGAACCGTACTTAGTTTCTCAAAAATACCTGTGGGTGCATATAATGCTATTGAACTTGGTATAGGTGTACCAGCTGATTTGAATAGGACGAAACCTAGTGAATACTCTACAAGTCATCCTTTAGGATCTGATAATACTAGCGAATATTGGGAGGCATGGAATAGTTATATTTTTGTAAAAATAGAAGGCCAATATGATAGTGATAATGATGGTTTTGATGAAGACGACGTAGCTTTTGCTTATCATGTAGGACAAGATGAATTTTACAAAAAGCTATCTAATAAATCGACTTTAGATTTAGATATTGTAGCTGGTGAACCAACAGATCTTGAGTTACGTTTGGATATTAAGCAACTATTTACTGCTGACGATGGAAACTTATTAGAATTGGAGACACATGATCCATCTAATCAGATGGATGTTATGCGTTTGCTAATGGATAATTTCAAAACTGCATTGGCTTATAGATTTTAGAGGCTCATTTCTAAAATTCTAAATCTACTTGAATAAAGAACAGACTTAGAAATAGAAATGTAGTTCGTTTAAAATGACGGAATTTGAACAAAAACATTCATTTTACAATTAAAATGTTTTACTTCCCCAAAGAAAGATTGTTCTTTTTAATAGTACTATTAGTGGTATTAAGTTTTCTTTTTGCGGCCTGCAAAAAAGACGTAGATAAATCAGTTCCTACTCCAACGAATAATACACCACAAGAACAAGATCTTAGCAACATACCTTACCAACCAACCTTTACGAACATCGACCGTCCTGCTAATTTTCCTATCATGGATATTCCAGAAGACAATCCACTAACCCAAGAAGGTATTGAATTAGGTCGCCGATTATTTTTTGATCCTATATTGTCTGCCAATAATAAAATGGCTTGTACGGGTTGCCATTTCCCATCTAGCTCATTTACCGATGACCTTGCTGTAAGTACAGGAATTGATAATAAAGCAGGTACCCGAAGCTCAATGGCTTTATTTAATACTGGCTATTATACTAAGGGCTTATTTTGGGATGGTCGCACCGCTAGTTTAGAAGCACAAGCATTGGAACCCGTGGAAGATCCAATAGAACTTAACCATGACTGGTCTGCCGTTGTGGAGGATTTAAAAACGACATCGCCTTATCCAAATTTGTTTAGACAAGCTTTCGGAATTGATAATACTAAAGAGATTACGAAGGAATTAGCGGCAAAAGCAATTGCTCAATTTGAACGAACCATCATTAGTGCTGATAGCAAATATGATCGAGTTGTTAGGGGGGAAGAGTTTTTCGAAGATGAGGAGTTCAATGGTTGGTTTATGTTTTTTGATGTGGGTGGGGATTTGCCAGATGCAGAGTGTGCCCATTGCCACAATGCGCCATTGTTTACCGTCAATGATTATTTTAATAATGGCATCGACTCAGTTGCCGATCTAACTAGTTTCAAAGATTTAGGCTTAGGTGCTGTTACGAATCGAGTATTTGACAATGGTAAATTTCGGGCGCCAACTTTACGTAATATCGCATTGACCGCACCTTATATGCACGATGGTCGATTCCAAACTTTAGAAGAAGTTATTGATCATTATAATGAAGGGATTCACTATATAGATAATGTAGACCCATTGCTACTACAGCCTAATGGGCTTGGCCTTTCTGAGCAAAACAAAAAAGACCTCTTAGCTTTCCTACACACTTTAACAGATACTTCCTTCGTTAATAATCCAGCATTTCAGAGTCCTTTCTAGGGAGAAAGGTAAGTACATAAAAAAGTCTAAACGTAATATTTTTTACCACTATAGGTACATAGTTCACATAGCACATGTCACACTATGTGCCCTAGTAACGAGGAGATAATAAATGTACGTTCTTGGGTAGCTTATTTTTTTCTTAGTTTTCTCTTGAAAGCGGGAGTATTGTTGATACTATGACCGATTTCAAGAGGAAAATAAGGGAAAAAGAAGCAGCCAAGAGTGTATAGT
>CAKZUM010000637.1 GCA_937921525.1 uncultured Saprospiraceae bacterium | reverse complement strand
GCAGCTTGATTCTTGATCTCGTTGGCGATCTTTTCTTTTGCAGCTGCTTTTGCAGCTTCCATTTCGACCTTTTCTTGCCGCTTAGCATCCTTATCTTTTTGAGAAGCAATTCTTCTTTCTAAATCTAATTTTGTTTTCAACATCTCGTCGAACTTCTCTCGCTTAGAACGAATACGCTCTTCCGTCATACCAATCTTAGCTTGACGAAGTTGTGCTTCCAATTGGCCATCCGTATTATTAATACGCTTACGTTGGAAATTCAATTCGTCTTCATCTCTAGCAATAGAGCGGTCCATTTTTTCTATCGCCCCCATCAATCCTTTATATCTGCGTGTCAGTCTTTCCGTAGCAGAAGACTCACTATTTGCTTCAGGACCAAAACGCTTTTCTTTTACTTTCTTAAAGGCGCCGTCCAATCGAGCCCATATTTTAGAACGATGTTCTCTTGTTAATTTAATTTCTCTGAAATTTCTTTGTAGGCCCTTCAGTTGATCAAACACAGCTGGTAAACGAACACCATCCGCCACATTTTTTTCGATATCGTCTAGTTTTGACATAAAACTATCCATATGTCCTTTGGACATTTCTCGAAATTGATCATCTAATGCACTACGTAGTTCTTTGAGTTTTCCAAAAAGTACATTTGTCTCATCCCTCAATATATCAGCATGTTCTCTTAAGAGATTTCGCTCTTTTACTTGATCTTGTACTTTGCCCCAGAAGCCTTTCAAGTCTTCCCAAACATCTGCACTATAAGCAGTCAATTTAGAAACTTTAGCTTGCAAATCAGCAAGTTCATTCTTATAGACATCATTGAGTTTCGAAGAAAGCACAACAAAATGCCATTCTGTTTGCGCACGCTGCACAATATCTCCCCGTTCTACTTTTAGATCAGCAGGCAAAAGGCTTTCTGTTACAGAAAGTTCTCTTTCTGTATGTACATTACCGTCAGGGAAGGCAACTTCTTTATCATTTCGCCAATCACCCATTAACTGTCTTGCAAATTCGTCGGTGGCTACAGTCTCTGGAAAAGTCCAAATATCTACCTTGTTATCTTCAGGCCGTAATTGCAAAGCAATTAGTATTTTTTCTTCTTTTTCATTGTAACCCCACAAAACAAGTTTAGTCTTCATATAATCATGTATGTGTTAAACATTAAACAGTATAGATATTTCAAACCCTACATCTGTCTATTCAATTACGTTAGTATATTAGTATTGTTTAATATTTCAAATGGAAGTATAAATGCTTCCACAGAAAATATATCCTTTAAACAACTAGTCGGAAAATCTGTAAGGGTGTGTATTATCTGAATTGTTATCAAAATATACACGTCCAAATAAGCTTCATAATAAAGTAGAATCTATTATTTTTATAGATTTTACTTTGACAAATCTCTTTAAGGAACGAGGGATAAATAAAGTTTACGATTTAAAATGAAGATTTTTTACTTTAGACAACTTGAAAAAATGAGATTTTATCTGGTATAAATGAACATTTTTTCAAGGCAGTATAAAGGACAAAAGACCATTTTAAATGTAAAAGTTATTTGTGCGTCGTTCCTAAACTGCTATAGAAAGAAGAATACAACTAAAATAATAATTCTTCTTGTTACAGAAGCAAGAGTTTGAATTTCTCCAAGAAACAGGAAAAAATAGCTTCAAGAGGTCTGAAAGTAGATACTGAAAAACAGCTTACCTGTTACGTAAAATTAACAATATATATCAGTAATTACCAAATTATTAATATATTAAACTATAGTAACCAGCACTAAACAGTCATTTTTTGTGCTCCTACCAGCTTTTTCGCCACTAAATATTGTGCAATTTGTACTGCATTTGTTGCCGCCCCTTTACGTAAATTGTCTGCCACAATCCATAAGTTTAGAGCGTTTTCTGCTGAGTCATCCCTTCTTATTCTTCCTACAAAGACCTCATCTTTGTGCTTTGCATACAATGGCATTGGGTATTTGTTGGCTTTGATGTCGTCTTGAACGATCACCCCATCCGTTGCCTCTAGAATGCTTTTCACTTCTTCCACCGTATAAGGTTTATGAAATTCTACATTTACACACTCAGAATGACCGCCTTGGACAGGTACCCGTACAGCTGTTGCTGTGATTCCTAAAGTATTATCTCCTAAGATTTTTCTAGTTTCGTGCACCAATTTCATTTCTTCTTTGGTGTAATCATTCTCTAAGAATATGTCGCAATGTGGCAAACAATTATCTAGAATTTGATAATGATAAGCCATTTCGTCTGGTAATTGCTTCTTACCTGCTTTTTCTGATTCGTATTGGTTTACCGCTTTTACCCCTGTTCCAGTGATAGACTGATAGGTAGAAATTACTAAACGCTTGATTCCAAAGGCATTATGCAATGGAGCCAAGGCAGCTACCATTTGGATGGTAGAGCAGTTAGGGTTAGCAATAATTTTATCATTTTCCGTCAATTCTCCAGCATTGATTTCTGGAACAATTAATTTTTTGTCTGGATCCATTCTCCATGCTGAAGAGTTGTCAACTACCGTTGTCCCCACTTCTGCAAACTTAGGTGCCCACTCTTTAGAAACACTTCCTCCTGCAGAAAATATAGCTATGTCTGGTCGTTCTGACACGGCTGTAGCCATACTCATGCAAGCATATTTTTTTCCATTAAAAGTAATTTCTTTTCCAATAGAGCGGTCTGAAGCTACCGCCAAAAATTCTGTTACTGGGAATTTCTGTTCTTCTAATACTTGACACATCACGGTGCCTACTAATCCTGTAACGCCTACAACAGCAACTTTCATGCTATTCAATTTTATGTAACTATTCTTAGTTTTTGATAGTTACTATTAGAAAATACGATTTTTTTTGGTTAGTGCTTTGGGTACAAAGATAAAGCCATTTATAATTTTATGCTACTTCGCTGCTTTTCGTCTATTTATTAAGTTTCTTACCCAATTAGGCACAACAACAACTCCTGCTATTAGATAAGCATAATAGGTAAGTCCTCGCCACATAAATGCAATAATCAACGAAATACCCTCTGGTACAAAATCTTTTAAAAAACCACCAAAGACGATCTCTGCAAAACCTGCCCCACCGGGTGTTGGGCTGAATGCCATTATAACAAACATTGTTTCCAATCGCCCATACAAAGAAGCTTGAGTATAAAAGTCTGTTGATGTTTGATCTACTATCGCTATAATCAGACAATTAAGTAGTAAAAATCGGCAAGACCATGCAGTAGCTGTTGCTAAAAATGCAGAGATGTGAAAAGGCCAACGCTCGTTCTTCATTTCTTTGGAAGCTACAACTATATCGACTCCTAGTTTAACTCCTTTTTTATGAAAGCGTTTCAGTAGCCTAAAGCTAGTAATCCAGCTTAGAAAGCGTTTTAATTGGTTTGGATTAATAAACAAGCCATAAAAAAATAAAGTTCCATAACTTGCCATTAATATATAAGCACCAACAAAGGCATAGCCCCAGCCATCTAAATTGCTCCAAGATGATAGATTAGGGCGAATCACTGTTGGCCCAAATAATACTAACAGTATAGGTAAGGTTCCTACAAAAAATATAGTGTCTAGTATAGCCGTATATATGACAAGCGTAGTCGTTTTAGCCGCAGATAGTTTCTCTTGTGCCAATACAAATAAGGCCGTTGCAGTACCTCCGACACTTGTCGGAGAAACAGCAGAACTAAACTCCCAGATAAATATTAATTCAATACACTTTTTCCAACTAAATTCCCCACCAGAGAGTATTCTTAATCGAGTGGCGTAAGCAATATGCCGAATAATCAACAAAGTAATCGAGGCAGTAATCCAAAATAAGGTATGTCCATTCCAATTAATTTTGGAAAAAGCAATGGGATCGAACTGTTGCCATAGTAAATACCCTACAACTGCTATCCCTATCAAAATAGGTAGAATTATTTTAGAAACTCTTATGGATTTCAAGACTTCCTGCTGCTCTTCAGAAAAATCGTCTGTTGGTATTTGACTCAAATATATTTTTTAAATTAATGTAAAAGGCGCTAGTTTATTTGTCAATGATACAAAAAAATAAAACAACCCCTAAAACATCCTACTTTTGTAGGATAATGTCGTTTGAATTCTAATAGAATTAAAGATACTATAGATCGACAAGTTTATCTAAACCACAAAAGTAGTTGACAATTTTACCACATAGATACATAGGTCACATAGTAGAACGCACGCTATGTGGTCTATGTACCTATGTGGTAAAATACAACCCTAACTTTGTCAGCCTAGTTTTACCAAGCTGCTTCATTCCTGATTTTGTGGTAAACTTTGATATTTCCATAACTTAAAATCCTTATAGAATCGATGGTTTAAGTTTGTAACTTAAACCTCTTATGTGGTTATTCCTAAAGCTTTCATAGTTGATTTCCTTAATTCTAAGACGAACTTATAATTAATATAGTTACGACTCTAGTAAAAGATATGATAAACGAAAAAAAATACTTCGAGGCCCTATTAGATTTAGTAGCCAAAGAAAAAAAGACAGACTTTGAAGCCCATAAGGAATTAATTGAAAATTTACCACTAGAAGAACGAAAAAAGAAAGGTTTTACGTGGCATCCATTGATAGTGACGAAATCTGGTTATACAATAGGAGATCGCTCTTTCGTAATTGTTGAAAAAGAAAATGTATTGAGAGCACCTAGACAATTTAGAGCTGGCAAAACAGTCCGACTGTTTACACTCGCAGCTGGAGCGTATCAACCTGAGAAAATTGGAGTTATTAATTATGTAAAAAAGAATAGAATTAAAATTATTCTTAATAGTAAGGATTTACCTGACTGGCTCAACTCAGGTGGAATCGGTATTGATTTGCA
>CAKZUM010000636.1 GCA_937921525.1 uncultured Saprospiraceae bacterium | reverse complement strand
ATGACCGATTTCAAGAGGAAAATAAGATGAATGAGCGATCCCGCAGGGTGAATGTCCTAAGACATTCAAGCAAATGAACCGCAAAGCGGACGGGCTGGCAAGAAGCAGCCAAGAGTGTATAGTTATTATTTCGTCGTTACTTATGTGCCATTTTCGAGCAAAAGAAAAATCTTCTAACCATTGGAAAATGGATAAACCCGAATAGCTTGTTCACTATTCCACGTTTACTAAACCTCAAAGGTTGAGTCCACTCCGAAAAGTCTGTTTTGAGTGAGATATACCATATTTTAAAAATGTAGCATATCTATTATTCTCTAATAATAATCAAAATCTAATACAAGATTATTTTTATTATTTGTTTTGATTTATTACTATAATTGACTTTTCGGAGTAGACTCAGGTTTAGTAAATGTTATCGAACCCTTATCGAACCCCTATCCCACCTGCTCCCGATACAAATACGCCTGAAACCCAATAAACTGCTCTCTAATAGATTGTATACTTCCCAGTTCCCTTTTAGCATCCGCAATGGCTTTATACTTTAACTCCAATAATTCAGGGAGTTTTTTATCATCCAACTCCTCTACGCCATCTCTGACATACTGTGCTAATACAAAATTTAAAAAAGCCTGTTGTTGGGCATTGTAATCATGGAGTTGCACACTTACTCGATTGGCTCGTTCTAGTCTGGGGACTAGATTTTTATTATAAGCTATAAAACTAAGCACATCATACAAATCACTATCCTTACCTCGAACTACTTCTCGTAAATCCTCGAATTGAGCATCTGTATACCCTTTATCTTTTAGTTCATCTAACAACTTTTTTCTCGTGCTAGGCAAACTCCATATTTTTCGCAACTCCGCTTCATCTGCTAGCATTGTCTTTAATTCGCCATAGAGTTGATTTAGAAACTCCTCATGTCCAATGGGTGTGCCATCAGGACTCCAAAAAGTCGTTTTTACAGTAGCATCTATTTCCCTTGTTTTGCCATCGGATAGTCTAATCTTTAGGATAGACTTGGGGGCAGTTTCGCATATACAGGGGATATTGTCGCATTGGGTGCAGGGCGTGGGGGCTGGCTTCTCGCATTCACATCTACCTTTCCCGCAGACCTTGCAGACTTTTGGATCGCCGCCTTCTGTGGGTGGTGCTGGTGGATCAGGCTCTCCATCCCACTCTGGGTCTTGAAAGTGCTTATGTGCTTGCACGAAATCGTAGATCGTAAAATAGTCTTTACCATCAAAAAGTCGAGTACCTCTGCCGACTATTTGCTTAAACTCTATCATAGAATTGACAGGGCGTAGCAGCACAATATTTCTAATTTCTGGGGCATCTACGCCTGTACTCAGTTTTTGAGAAGTGGTGAGTATCGTCGGTATATTCTTTTCGTTGTCTTGGAAGTATTTTAGTGCCTGTTCGCCCATTTTACCATCGTTGGCAGTTACCCGTTGACAGTAGTCGGTATGCTTACTATCACACTCTTGATTGATGAGATCTCGGATAGCGGCGGCATGGTCTTGAGTCGCACAGAACACCAAGGTTTTATGTTTTTGGTTGATTTCGTTTAAAAATTTCTTGACTCTAAAGCGTTCCACTTGGTCAATAATAATCTTTCGACCATAATCTTTATACGTAAAGGTATCGCCTACTTTCGCTTCGCCCCTGATGACCGTATCATCTGCGGTAAAGGTGTACTCATCATAATTGGTCTGAATTTGCTTGACTCTAAAGGGCGTTAAAAATCCATCATTAATCCCATCTTTTAAAGAATAGGTATAGATAGGATCACCAAAGTAGTCGTAGGTATCGACATTGGCCCCTCGCTTTGGGGTGGCAGTGAGTCCTAGCTGTACAGCTGGAGCAAAATACTCTAAAATTTCCCGCCAACTACTCTCATCATTAGCCCCGCCACGATGACATTCATCTATGATAATAAAATCAAAAAAGTCGGGCGTATATTCTCTAAAGTTAAATTGTGGTTTTTGATAGCTACTAGTGGGTTCTGCTGCCATCGCATAAGATTCTTCTGCTACTTCCTCCGCTTCTTCTGTTTGGGCTTCCGTCATAAAGCTTTGAAAAATGGTAAAAAAGATACTTCCATTTTTAGGCACTTTGCCCGTTTTGCGTATTTCGTCTGGACTGATACGTTTTTTTATATTTTCATCAATAGTATCAAAATCATTGAAAGAATTGAAGGCTTGATTGGCTAATATATTTCTATCTGCTAAAAACAATATTCTAGGAGCACGACTAGCATCCCGATTAAGATTCCATTTGGCATGAAATAGTTTCCAGCAAATATGAAAAGCCGTAGCCGTCTTGCCTGTTCCCGTTGCCATCGTCAATAAGAGTCGGTCTTTCTTTTCGGCAATGGCATCCAAGCATTTTTCTACAGCGGTTCGTTGATAATATCGAGGTTTATATTGTCCTTTAAACAAGGTAAAAGGCACTTCTCTAAAGCGTTCTTTCCAGTTGGTGATTTCTACCTTATAGGCTTCTTTGGGGGTAGGGTAGGTCATTTCCCAAAGCTCATCGGGCGTCGGATATTTGGCGACATCTCCCTCTGTGCCTTCTACTATATCTACACCATATATCTCCAAGCCATTGGTACAATAGGCATAGCGGGTATTGAGTTTATGGGCATAGTCTTTGGCTTGCGCCAAACCATCGGTGTAGTATTTGTCTCTCGCCTTGGCTTCTATGGCGGCTAATCGGCGGCCTTTGTATTCTAAGACATAATCACAAGATAGCGGCTTTTTCCTAACCCGCTGTCCTTTTTGATCTTTACCGATAATCCTACCTGCGGTAATGACTTCTACTTTGATTTTGCTGCCTGGGACTACGTTCCAACCTGCTTCACGTAGGGCTGGGTCTATTAGGTCAAATCTGGTTTGGGCTTCGTTCATGGTATTATTTTAAGGATACTATTTGTTCATTATAATCCCGAAGGGATGAAAATATTATAGCCAATAATCGAATTATTCACATTGAACCCTGAAAGGGTGAAATAATCATTCCAACCAATGGAAAAGATATTTTTCATCGTGCTCTATCTCAAATTTATCAAGAAATTCTAAATATTCTTCTTGGAACGTTCTCTTTTTATGGTGTTGTTCTTGATTTAATATATATTGGTAAACGGTATCAATTTGGGAATGGGCATAGGAAAAAACACCATATCCTTCTTGCCAACTAAATTTGTTTTTTAGAAATCCTTGCTCATTGATAAATTTAGAAGAATTATTCTTAATGTCTCTGACTAAATCAGAAATCCTCATGGAAGGCTTCAAGCCTACAAAGACATGTACATGGTCTGCTACACCATTGACAATAATTGGCTTTTGGTTTTTGCCTTTGATGATACCTGCCATATACTTAAATACCTCTTCTCTCCAAGGTTTTTGCAATAAATTGGCTCTGCCTTTTACGGCAAATACATATTGAAGGTAAATTTGTGAATAGGTGCCTGCCATTTTTTTTATTTTATACCCCCGAAGGGATAAAATGATTATAGATAAATTTTGAATAACTAACAATATGTCTATTTCCCTGAACCCCGAAGGGCATACGCGTCAACTTAAAAAAAAGTAATATAAAAAGAAAAAGCTGTTTAACTTTGGTTTCGCTAAAACACCATCATTAAACAGCTAATAATGAAAAAGCTTCATCAGAGTAAAATTAAAGAATTTTTAGAAAACATGCCGATAGAAGAATTGGCAAAAGCTACAGGTTTTCAAAAGAGGAAGCCCAAGAAGATACAAGCGACTGATTTTTTATTATCATTTTTCTTAGTCTTGTCAAGTAAACAATATAGTCTTAGAAATTGGGCGATAAAACTAAGTAAATTGAGTGGCCAAATAATATCTTTTCAAGCCATCGCCAAAAAACTTCAAATTCGACAGTTGGAATTTATTAAAGCGATTTATTGCCAGGCAATGGAACAATATATGGCACAACATTTACCTTCAAATCAAACAATACTGTTCTCAAAATTTGGTAGAGTATTATTAGAAGATAGTAGTTGTGTACAATTAAAAGATTCTTTGCAAGAACATTATCCTGGTTCAAATAACCAATATAAAAAATCCTGTATCTGTAGAATTCAATTGTGTTTTGATTTAGTAAGCAATAGTATAGAACAAGTCTATTTAAGTTCTTTCGTAAAAAATGATTTAAGTTTTTCTGCTGACATTATAGCTAGATTACAGCCTAAAGATTTGATAATAAGAGATTTAGGATATTCCGTTATAAAGATATTTAAGTCAATAAACGACTTGGGTGCATTCTTTATTTCCAGATATAAACTTGGTGTTTTACTTTATGATCCAATTAAAGAAGAAGCTTATGATTTAGTTAAACGCTTAAAAAAATTGGATAAGAAAAAAGTAAAAACCCTAGATGTAAATTTAAAAATGGGTGCTAAAGAAAAATATGCAGTTCGATTGGTTGCGCTAAAATTAACACCTGCTCAAGCAGATCAAAGAAGAGCTCAAGCTAGAAAAAGCAGGCACAAAAATGTAAAGGTCACCAAACAGGCTGATTACCTAATGTCTTGGAATATTTTCATCACCAATGTCAAAAAAGAAGTCTTAAAGGAGGAAGAAGTTTACCAACTTTATACACTTCGATGGCATATTGAAATGATATTTAAAAATTGGAAAAGTAATTTCAATGTGACTCAGATCATACAATCTTGCAGAGGAAAAAATCCTGTAAAACCAGAGCTGCTATTATTTCTTTGTATGGCTTTTATGACTATCATTTATATTCCGAAACTGAATCACTACCGAAAAATTATTTGGCATAGGCATCAAAGGCATTTATCGCCATTTAAGTTTGCCATTTTTTTAACTAATGAATTAGAGTCTTTCTTTGAGCAAACGGAAGAACAAAATCTTCAATTATTACTTAATTTCTGTTGTTATGATAAGCGAAAAGACCGTCTAAATGATTATGAAAAGATATATCAAGTAGCGGCTTAGACGAAAATTGAATCATAACAAACTATAAATCAACAAGTTATTTTATTATAAAAAATTAAGTTGACGCGTATGCCCCTTGGGGGTTGGGGGTTTATAAGAATAGGAAACCTTTCCTTGAAATTACCCCCAACCCCCAAGGGGGAGCGAAATAGGAAAAGTTCAGAAAGTAGGAATAATACTAGTATTATATAAAGTCTTAATAGCTTTCTGAGCTATATTACATGGTAAGTAATCAGTCAATGATTGACTCACTACTTAGTATTTGTTCTAGTTGTTTTACATAGCGTCTACCGTCCAGCGAAACGACCGTCCTATCAGATTAACAATCCGCTTTACGAATCTCTACTAAAGCCAAGACCATCGCCAACTGCTCTGCTCTGGTCAAGTTAGAATTATCAATTAAGACAGCATCTTCTGCTTGTTTTAAGGGACTATCTGCTCTGTTGGAATCAAT
>CAKZUM010000635.1 GCA_937921525.1 uncultured Saprospiraceae bacterium | reverse complement strand
TTGGTACTTTAAAACACCGGGGTTAAAAATAGTCTACCCTTCTAATCCTGCGGATGCAAAAGGTCTATTATTAGCGAGCTTAGCAGATCCAAATCCTGTTATATTTTTTGAGCATAAGGCACTATATCGAAGCATGACTGCCGAAGTACCAACGGGTTATTATACAACTGAAATTGGTAAAGCCAACTTAGTACAGTCAGGTATACAAGCGTCTATCATTACCTATGGATTGGGTGTTAAATGGGCGAAAGACATTAGTGAAAAGTTAGGCTTATCAATAGACATTTTGGATCTAAGAAGTTTAGCTCCTCTAGATTATGAAGCAATAGCCACTACTGTAAAAAAGACAAATAGAGTGTTGTTATTACATGAAGATTCTTTAGTGGGTGGCATTGGTGCAGAACTATCTGCTTATATTGCTCAACACTTATTTAAGCATTTAGATGCTCCTGTTATGCGGGTTGCGAGTATGGATACCCCGATTCCATTTTCTAAACAATTAGAAAATCAATATTTACCAGTGGATCGTTTGGAGGTGGCTTTGAGGGAGTTGGTGGAGTATTAACAAATAACAAATAACAAATAACAAATAACAAATAACAAATAACAAATAACAAATAACAAATAACAAATAACAAAATTATCAATTTGAATTAATAATTCGTAGGATACTGACTTTAAATTTTGTAAAAGTTGTCTAAGTTTGGGATTTGGATTTTAGGTTTTGAAATTTGGATTTTGAAATTTGGATTTTAGATTTTGAGATTTAAAATCTAAACATTTTCTTCCACTCGCTGCTTCTCATATAAATCATAATAAAAGCCTTTATTTTTCAACAATTCTTCATGTGTTCCCTCCTCTACAATTTGTCCATCTTCTAGTACAATGATCTTATCAAATTGAATACGAGAATAGATTCGGTGGGTAATAATAATCGTTGTTTTATCTTGTAGCGATTCATTAAAATAGCCGAGTATCTGCGCCTCTGTATTCGTATCTACGGCAGAAAGGCAATCATCCAAGATAATAATATTCGGTTTTTTAATTAAGGCTCTAGCTATAGAAACTCGTTGTTTCTGTCCGCCAGATAAAGTAACGCCTCGCTCCCCTACCATCGTTTCAAAACCATAGGTTAGCCCTTTAATATCATCGTGTACCGCAGCGTATTTAGCAAATTGTTCCACCTCTTCTTGGGAAGCATCTTTAGCCCCAAAAGAAATATTATTGGTAATGGTATCAGAGAATAAAAAGATGTCTTGTGTCACGTAGCCTATTTGCTTTCGCAAATTATGAACATCTAGGTCTTGAATAGGTTTTCCATCTATTGATATAGTGCCATCGGTTACATCATACATTCTAACTAGCAAGTCGGCCATTGTTGTTTTACCAGATCCTGTCTTACCGACAATCGCTAATTTAGCACCTGGCTTTAAATGCAAATTGATGTTCTCTAATGCTTTGATGCCTGTATCGGGGTATACGAAACTTACCTGCTCAAAATCAATTGCACCTTTAATCGGAAAATTTTCTGTCGTAGTAGATTGAATACTAGCAGGTGTTTTTAAAAATTCGTTCAATCTTTTTTGAGACGCCGCTGCCTGTTGTATAATAGAAGCAATCCAACCAATGGCGGTTACTGGCCAAGTCAGCATATTGACATAAATAACAAACTCTGCAATATTCCCTGGGGTAATATTCCCTTTGACGACTTGAAGTCCGCCAACGTATACGGTAAGAATTGTACTAACTCCGATCAGTAACATCATCAACGGGTGAAACAAAGCATTAACCTGTACCAAGTCCATCGACTTATGCTTATAGACCTCACTTTGTCCCGAAAAGAAATCTAACATGGGTCGTTCCTGCACATAGGTCTTTACCACCCGAATACCAGAATATACCTCTTGGGACGTACTATTCAAAGTAGCTAATTGCTCTTGAATAACGGTACTTTTTTTGTTGATAATACTTGATACGTAGTAAATGGATAAAGATAGAATAGGTAAGGGCAATAGTACATAAAGGCTCAACTCCACACTCACTTGAAACATGGCATAAATAACCATGGTGAATAAAGAGACTAAATTGATACCATACAGCAAAGCTGGACCTAAGTACATCCGTACTTTCGATACATCTTCTGTAATACGAGACATTAAGTCGCCTGTATTATTTTTTTTATAAAAAGCAAGATCTAATTCTTCGTAGTGAGCAAATAGTTCTTTGCGCATATCATACTCAATCAGCCTAGACATTACAATTAAAGTCTGTCGCATCAAGAACATAAACAGTCCCATAATCAATGCCAACACTAATACTAGTACCCCAAATAGCAATAACGTTTTTCCAATAATTTGATAGAATTCTGCTTGGGACTCAAAGCCGTCAAATTGTTGATAGAGTTCTATATTTTCCATGACCAAGTCTAGGGCCTCTCGAATCATCTGCGGCTGTAAAACTCTAAAGTAGTTGGATAGAGATACAAAGATGATCCCTAATAATAGATGCCATTTATATTGGAAAAAATACTTATTTAGAACGAATAGTTCTTTCAAATTATTTACTTATTTATACCTGAGCAGAAATTGACAAGTTTATCCAGATGGTTGACAGTTATTTTTAAAAATTTCAAATTCAATCTCAACTTCAACCTCAAAACGAGATGTTGACAGCCTATTTTAAGGTCAACGTCATTATTTGAAGTTGAAATTGAAGTTGAAGTTGAAGTTGACGTTGAAGTTGAGTTTGAAGTTAAACGTGTCAACTACTTTTAGTCTTTGGATAAACTGACAAGTTTATCTAAATCACAAAAGTAGTTGACAATTTTACCACATAGGTACATAGGTCACATAGTGTGACATATGCTATGTGACCTATGTATCTATGTGGTAAAATACAACCCTAGCTTTGCTTGGGCTAACTTTACAAAACTATTTAATTTACAAATTTGTGGTACAATTAGTATCAACTACATAGATGAACTTGTCGAAATCTATCTCTGTTCTCGCTTCCCCGCCCGCCTGACGGCAGTCGGGCTGGTCTGCTCTGCTCTCTGTTCTAAACAATGTCCAGTAGTGTGAACTTCTTTATATTAAAAATACCTGTAGCGAATATATAATTGCCCTTTTCCTTAATATTTAACTTAAAATTAAGGAAGTTCTACGGTAGATCGCTGGAGTATATTTGTGGACTAAGGTGGTCTTACTGAATTGCAAACAAAAAAAATAATTTCTTTTTTTTTAAAAAAACTATGTCACATTTTCGGAAACTCAAGTAGGTTTACAACTCAATATTTCTACAAATTGCTACTTCTTCCCCATCTAGACATTTCCCCGTATTAATC
>CAKZUM010000634.1 GCA_937921525.1 uncultured Saprospiraceae bacterium | reverse complement strand
CTCCGTGCCTCCGTGTTCTACCTTACCTCCTTTCACTCTTTACCCCATATTTATTTAAACCTCTAACTATGAGATGCTTTATATTCTTGTCTATATTTTTACTAATTAGCTGCGCTAAGGATGCTCCAGAAGTAACAGGCCCACCACTTTTCACTACCTTAAATAGTACTGAGACAGGTATCGACTTTATCAATCAATTAGACTATAATAAGGATTTTAATATTTATACTTATAGAAATTTTTATAATGGTGGTGGCGTAGCGATTGGTGATGTGAACAATGATGGTTTGATGGATATTTATTTTACGGCGAATATGCAAGCGAATAAATTGTATCTAAATAAAGGGAACTTTCAGTTTGAAGATATTACGGAACAAGCAGGGGTTGGTGGTACGCGTGCATGGTCAACGGGTGTGACAATGGCCGATGTAAATGGTGATGGATGGGTGGATATATATGTTTGTAACTCGGGTGATTTAGATGGGGACAACAAGCAAAATGAATTATTTATTAATAAGGGAAATGCAGAAAATATAAGTTTCACAGAGCAGGCTGCAAGCTATGGTATTGCAGATAAAGGCTATGGCACACATGGGGTGTTTTTCGATTATGACAAAGACAATGATTTAGATTTATACTTATTAAATAATTCTTATCGCTCTATTTTTGACTTCAATTTAAAAATAAAACAACGGCCTATTCGAGATGAATTGGGTGGAGATAAATTCTTTAAAAATGAAGGCGGCAAGTTTGTAGATTTTAGTGAAGAGGCAGGAGTCTACGGAAGTGAGATTGGTTTTGGCTTAGGCGTAACAGTAGGGGATGTGAATAGGGATGGTTGGTTGGATATGTTTATTTCCAATGATTTCTTTGAGCGAGATTATCTTTACATGAATCAAAAAGATGGCACTTTTAAAGAGGATTTAGAAAATCAAATGCTGTCTTTAAGTGGTGCTTCAATGGGGGCGGATATGGCGGATATTAATAATGATGGCTATCCAGAAATATTTGTAACGGAAATGTTACCCGAAGATGATGCCCGCTATAAAACGAAAATGACCTTTGAAAATTGGGATCGGTACCAATACAATGTACAAAATGGCTACTACCATCAATTCACTAGAAACATGATGCAATTGAATAATGGTGATGGTACTTTTAGTGAGATTGGTCGACTATTAGGAGTAGAGGCATCCGATTGGAGTTGGGGGGCATTAATAGCGGATTATGATAATGATGGATTAAAAGATTTATACGTTTCTAATGGTTTGTATAAAGATATTATTGACCAAGACTATATCAATTTTGTTTCTAACGAAGAGGTTGTAAAACAAGTGGTAACAAAGGAAGGCGTAAATTTTAAAAAATTAATTGATACGATTCCCTCTACACCTATCTCCAATTATTTATTTCAAAATCAAGGCGACTTATCTTTTAAAAACAGAGCGGCTGATTGGGGTTTAGCTACTCCCTCTCACTCAAATGGCTCCGCTTATGCAGATTTGGATAATGACGGAGATTTGGATTTAGTGGTGAGTAATGTAAATGCGGTTGCCTCTATTTTTAAAAATGAAACGAATAACTTAAGAACAAATAATTATTTGAAAATCCAGTTAGTTGGAGAAGGAAATAATACGATGGCAATCGGCGCAAATGTTACCGCTAAAGCAGATGGACAAACTTTCTATATTGAAAATATTCCAATCAGAGGTTTTCAATCTTCTGTAGATTATCGTCCTAACTTTGGTTTAGGAACTATTGAACAAGTAGATTCTTTAATCGTCCGATGGCCGAATGATAAAGTAACTATTCGTACCAATGTATCCGTTAATCAAACGCTTACCCTTAGTCAAGTAGAGGGCATTAAACAAACCATTCCTTTTGCAAAAGCAAAAACGGCTACCCCTATATTTGAAGAAAAAACAAGTATCCTAACGTGGTCTTATACTCATAAAGAAAATCGTTTGGTAGATTTTGATAGAGACCGTTTATTATTTCACATGCTATCTACAGAAGGGCCAAAGATTGCTAAAGGAGATGTGAACGGAGATGGCTTAGAAGACTTTTTTATAGGCGGTGCTACTCAAAGTGCAGGCGCATTATATGTACAGCAAGCAGATGGAAATTTTCAATCTACCAATCAAGATTTATTTGCTAAAGATGCGTATTCAGAAGATACAGATTGTTTACTATTTGATGCAGACAATGATGGCGATCAAGACCTATATGTCGCACACGGAGGCAGCGAACATTTGAATAATTCTCAAACATTAATTGATCAATTATACATTAATGATGGTCAAGGAAATTTTAAAAAGTCTCCTCAATTTTTACCGACTTTTAAATACGAAAGTTCGTCTTGTGTACGAGCAGGCGATTTCGATAAGGATGGCGATCTAGATTTATTTGTAGGTATTCGAGTTGTTCCAGGATTGTATGGTCAACCGACCAATGGTTATATTTTGATGAATAATGGCAAAGGACAATTTACAAATATCACCAAAAAAATAGCCCCCAAACTATATGGTATCGGCATGATAACGGATGCATTGTGGCTAGACTACGATCAAGACGAAGATGAAGATTTAATAGTTGTAGGAGAGTGGATGGGAATAAAAATCTTCCAAAACACCAATGGACAATTCAAAGAAGTTGGAGCGCAATCAGGCCTAGCAAATACCAATGGCTGGTGGAATTGCCTGAAAGCAGGAGACTTCGATAATGACGGAGATATGGATATAGTAGTAGGTAATCACGGACTCAATACCCGCTTTGCTGCAAGCCCTGAAAAGCCCTTGCGATTAACGGTTAATGATTTTGATCGCAATGGTACGCCTGAACCAATACTAAGTCAATACAATGGCGATGAGGCCTACCCTTTAGTACTACGCCATGACTTAGTGATGCAACTACCCCATCTCAAAAAGAAATACCTCAAGTACTCTAATTATAAAGAACAGACGATAGAAGACATCTTCCCAAAGGAAGCACTACAAGGAGCCATTAATAAAAAAGTACAGCACTTAGCTTCTTCCATTTTAATCAATCAAGGTAATGGTAGTTTTGAAATAAAAGACTTACCAAAAGAAGCACAGCTATCGCCTACCTATGGATTACTGGTAGAAGATTTTGACAAAGATGACAATTTAGATATTCTCTTAGGCGGAAATTTATACGGTGTAAAACCTGAGGTGGGTCGCTATGATGCGAATTATGGTTTACTACTAAAAGGACGAGGGGATGCTAGTTTTGAATCTGTTCTATCCAAAGATTCTGGCTTTGCTACAAAAGGGCA
>CAKZUM010000633.1 GCA_937921525.1 uncultured Saprospiraceae bacterium | reverse complement strand
GCATACCTGTGGTGGCAATCAAGACCTTTCTACTTTTTATTACTACACAAGCTTCTCTGGCACTTTAACAGGTGAAGGTCAATTAACAGGTGCACTTTTATCAATCGAAAATGATGGTCCAGATTTCCAATTAGGCAATGGTGCCAATACTACAGAAGGCACTAATCCACAGCCATTTGGCGGGAGTGGTTGGTTTACGGTTACGGTTCAATCTCAAGCGGATGGATTATCCCTTAATTTTCCAGATGGCGTAGCGGCACAAGTGGGTGATATTAATATCACGCTTAGTGGAAGCGCAATGGAATGTATGGAAGGAAATCCAGTAGCCCCAATAGCAGATTATACAGGTCTAGTGAGTACGGATAACGCGTGTGGTATTAGAGAAGCAACGAATACCAATTCATGTGACTTTGGAGAATATGGAGTCTATTTGAATACTTACGCACCAGAATTAAATTTTTTCTATGATATTATAGATGGTCAGTTTGTTGAATACAATGACGGTACTGCCCGATTCGTAGCAACTATGGTCAATAAAAATGACCTTTGGATGCGTTTTGAGATAGATGTTACTTTCCGTGGGCGAACGACAACAGCCGGCCCTGAAAGTCCGAAAGAACATACTTGTGGAGCGACACAGGATATAGGTAGTTTCTATTACTATAGTTCTTTCTCTGGCACAATTACTGGAACAGAAAATACAGAAGGGGCATTGCTGAATATAAGAAACAATGGTCCTGCTTTCCAATTAGGAAATGGAGCAAATATTACGGAAAGAATCGTTCCACAACCCTTTGGTGGCAGTGGTTGGTTTACGGTAGAGGTCGTCTCAGAACCAAATAACTTTACGCTTAACTTTCCAGAAGGGGAGGCAGCACACGTTGGTGATATTAATTTTACCCTATCAGGAGACGCTTTCCAATGTATAGAATCACAAATTGTGCAGGAAGTTGCTACTATAAGACAAGCTCCTTTCACTACCTTCAATGCATTCTCTTACAACAGGCAAATTGATCTGGAAGGAATTACTAATGAAGTAGCAAACAGTGATTACTTTGTAGTAGAAAAGTCCTTGGATGGTCAATCATTTAAAGCCATTGAAACCATTACAAACACAGATAAAAGTACTGAAACTACCTATTTCAAAACTATTGATAATCAACCGAGTCTTGGTATTAATTACTACCGAATCAACCAGTTTTATAAAGATGGAACGAGTAGCTACACAGAAGTAAAAAAGGTCAATTTTGATATTGATCTATCCGCTATCTCTGTATTTCCAAATCCAGCTAGAAATGAAATTTTCCTTAATTTAAGTTCCTTTGAAGGGCAAGAAGGTCAAATAATTGTCACCAATCATCTCGGATATATAATTAAAGATTTACAGTTTGAGGAGCTACCTAGTGCGCCTATCAGGATTGATTTCAAAGAGTTCAATAACGGCTTGTATATCATTCGATCTAGGGTAGGGAAGACGGAATGGACAACGAACAAAATCATGGTTAGTAAGCTCTACTAGAAGATAGGGAGCAAATCTATTCATCGGATCACTTACAGTGGAATGTCGTCAACTTAAGAAAAACTAGGCAGCTTATAAGACGTAATTCAACGCTGAGCTACTTCGTAGCTACACGGATTTTTTTGGATCTTTGTAGGTCGTGTATCTAGGCGTTGACTTTTTTTATTACTATTTATTACTAATTATGTCCTACTCCAATACGGAGCTACTTTGTAGCTATATGGATTTTTGTAGGTCGTGAAGGATGTTGACAGTTGAAAGCCACCATACAGGTATGTCACACTCTCGACCTACTGAACACATCTAATACAGGCGACCTATAAAATCATTTAAATCTGCGTTGAATTATGCGTATTTAGACATCTAGTTCCTTAAGTTGACGACATTCCACTAGAAGTGATCCGATGAATAAATTTGCCGCCCCAATTTTGTTTTACACTCATATCATTTCACCTTTAGCGACCTTTCAATATTAAAATAAGATTTTATTCGTTACTACATCTAGGGAATGCGGTGGAAATAAATGTGCGTTCTTGAGGCAGTAATTTTTTCTACTGAGGATGCTTTGAAAACCGCACATAGCCTAGCTACGTAAGGATTTTCAAAGTATCCTCAGAAGGAAAAAGAACTAGTCAAGAATGTATAGTTATTTCTACCGCATTCCTAGAATACCCTCAAACTTAAAAAACGATACAATAATGAATAAAATCACCCATCTTTTTATCTTTTTCAGCTTCCTATTAATGAGCCAAACTATAACAGCTCAAGTAGGCGTAACAGGCTCCTACTTTACCCAAAGAATACCTGAATGGGAAACGGCTATAGTTGGTAATGGAACTAGTAACAGAATTTTAGAAAAAGGATATAGCGTCGGCGTAGATTTTTGGATGAAACCATTAGAAGAGTGGAGACTGGAATTATATCCTGAAATAGTCATTGGTAATAGTACGTCCGAATTGATAAGCGGATCGAATACGGAGTCCTTAGATTTAAAAACAGTTGGATTCAATTTGAATATGAATATTTATCTGCTCAATTTCAAAAGTGATTGCGATTGTCCAACTTTTTCTAAACAAGAATCCTTTTTTGAGAAAGGCCTATTTCTACAATTAAGTCCAGGATTTCATTATTTAGATGGTGCTTATGAAATTGACAATTCTTTTGACATCCAAAGAAGTACCATGAACGATTGGGTACCCCATTTAGGAATAGGCTTAGGACTCGATATTGGAATCATGGATTTTATAACGATTACGCCTATTGTTAAATACAGCCAATTTTTGAATGCCTCTTGGGATGGCTTATTAACGACAGTCAATGAACCGACCAATAGTATTGTGCTAGGAAGTGAAGATAGTAATATCAATCGTTTCTCAGCGGGCATACATCTTGGTATTCGATGGCGAGAATAAGAGAATAAAAATTAAATCAGACTTGGGAAGTTTCCAAAACTTACCAAGTTTTGGAAAATAGAAGGCAGAAGACTTGGGAAGTTTTAAAAACTTACCAAGTCTAAGTACTGAACTTATTTTTCACCCTTCCATAGTTGTTTTTACAAAAAAAACATTGCACTTTTGTTATAACATAAATTTTATGCATTTAATCATAGTCAATATCATTTCAATTGTCCTTTTAGTGGTCATTCTATCGTAAGATGGAAGAATGGTATAGATTTGATTTTGTATTAAATTAAAAGAAAGCCATTCTTCAACAAGAAGAATGGCTTTCTTTTTTTGACTTCCGTCAAGCCTTTGTAAATTAGTGATAGGTATTTATTTGATTATCAGTAGGTTAGGTTTAAATTAGGCTTCCTGTAAATCGTATCTTTCCTTTAAAAGAATTACCAGTATCGGTAGCACTCTTATAGCTTTGACGTTTTTCAAACCATATTTTTGGTTCTCCTTTTGGAAATTGTTTCAACAACCAACTATAGTATAGGTATTATCAATGGCAAAACTAAACAAGTACAGTAGAACGATCACCCAAGATCCAACCGCACCTGGTGCACAGGCAATGCTACACGCAATAGGATTAACGGAAGCAGATTTAGACAAACCCCAAATAGGTATTGTCAGTACAGGATGGGAGGGGAATCCTTGCAACATGCACTTAAATGATCTAGCAAAGGACATTAAAAAGAGCATCAACAAAAGAGATTTGATTGGTCTAATATTTCACACGATAGGTGTGAGCGATGGGATGTCTATGGGAACTACAGGAATGCGCTACTCCTTAGTGTCAAGAGATATTATTGCAGACTCCATCGAGACGGTAGCTTCGGCGCAGTGGTATGATGGCATTGTCGCAGTAGTGGGTTGTGATAAAAATATGCCTGGTGCAATGATGGCATTGGGGCGTTTGAATAGACCAAGTATTTTAGTGTATGGTGGTACGATTCAACCGGGTTGTATAGGAGATAAAAAGTTAGATATAGTTTCTGCATTTGAAGCTTTTGGACAAAAAGTCGCAGGAAATATTTCCGAAAAAGATTTTAAAGCAGTTATTAGAAATGCTTGCCCAGGGGCTGGCGCATGTGGCGGAATGTATACTGCCAATACAATGGCATCTGCTATTGAAGCAATGGGAATGAGCTTGCCGCATAACTCTTCCAATCCAGCTATTAGTGGTGCGAAACAACAAGAATTAAAAAAGGTCGGAAAAGCGATTAAGCGTTTATTAAAGAAAGATATTAAGCCACGAGATATTATGACTCGGGCAGCTTTTGAAAATGCCCTTACCTTGATTACGGTATTAGGGGGTTCGACGAATGCCGTCTTGCACATGATCGCAATGGCTAAGTCTGTAGGCGTACCATTGACGATAGATGATTTTCAGGCTATTAGTGATAAGACGCCTTTCTTGGCAGACTTAAAACCTAGTGGTAAATTTGTGATGGATGATTTGTTCCAAGTAGGAGGCGTACCTGCTGTAATGAAGTTATTATTGAAAGAAAATTTCATTGATGGCAATTGTATGACCGTAACGGGAAAAACAATTGGTGAAAACTTGGAAAAGGCGGACGCATTGTCCAAAGGACAAAAAGTAATTCATGGTTTTGATAATCCTATCAAAGAATCTGGACACTTAAGAATCTTATATGGTAATTTAGCAGAGCAAGGTTCTGTTGCAAAAATTACAGGAAAGGAAGGTTTAAAATTTGTCGGCAAGGCAAAAGTTTTTGAAGGCGAATTTGCCGCAAATGATGCGATTGCAGCTGGTAAAGTAAAAATGGGAGAGGTCATCGTCATTCGATATTCTGGTCCGCAAGGTGCACCGGGAATGCCTGAAATGCTAAAACCTACCGCTGCCATTATGGGCGCTAGTTTGGGTAATAGTGTGGCTTTGATTACAGATGGTCGTTTCTCTGGTGGAACGCATGGCTTTGTAGTAGGACATATTACGCCCGAAGCGCAGGTGGGAGGTATGATTGCTTTGTTAGAAGATGGAGATGAGATTACGATAGATGCGGTTTCTAATTCGATTAATGTAGCATTATCAGATGAAGAAATTGCGAAGCGAAAAGCAAAGTGGGTAGCACCACCTTTGAATGCGAAAAATGGTATTTTACTAAAATATGCTAAGACAGTTTCCTCCGCAAGTGAGGGCTGTGTAACGGATGAATTATAGAAAATAGGTGTTTCTAGAGTAGAGAACAAAGAGCAGATTCGCCCGACTGCGTCAGGCGGGTCTACTCTCTGCTCTCTCTTCTAATAAAAAAATAGAACATGGCAGTAAGACAAAAGTCAGATGGTACGAAGAAAGCGAGAGCGTCTAAATCAAGACGGACAAAAAAAGATACTATTTCTGGGGCAGAGGCAGTCGTTCGATGCTTGATAGAAGAAGGTATAAAAACCTTATATGGTTATCCTGGAGGCGCAATTATGCCCGTCTATAATGCCATGTATGATTATCAAGATCAGTTGACGCATATTCTTGCCAGACATGAGCAAGGAGCGATTCATGCAGCGGAAGGTCATGCAAGAGTGACTAGAGAAACGGCAGCCTGTATTGCTACTTCTGGGCCTGGGGCTTTAAACTTAGTGACGGGTATTGCAGATGCCTTACTAGATTCTACGCCATTGGTTTGTATTACAGGGCAAGTTTTTAGCCATGTATTAGGCTCTGATGCTTTCCAAGAAACAGATGTTATTGGTTGTACGACTTCTATCACCAAATGGAATTATCAGATTACCAAAGCAGAAGAGATTCCTAGTGTTTTTGCAAAGGCATTCTATATTGCTAATTCTGGTAGACCAGGGCCCGTAGTGATAGATATTACAAAAGATGCACAGGCTGGCATGTTAGATTTTTCTTATGAGAAGATGACTAAAATTAGAAGTTATCATCCATTACCGAAGGTCAATAAATCTGCCATTGTCAAAGCTGCTGAGTTAATTAATAATGCTCGCAGACCTATGATCTTAGCTGGACACGGCATTCAGTTAGCAGGAGCGCAAGAGGTGTTTATGCAGTTTGTAGAAAAAACGGGGATTCCTGTAGGAGCTACGATACATGGTTTAGGTTCTATTCCTGACGATCATCCTTTACAAATGGGGATGCTAGGAATGCACGGCAATTATGGGCCTAATTTACTGACGAATGAATGTGATATTTTGATTGCTATTGGTATGCGCTTTGATGATCGGGTAACGGGTAATCTAGATAAATATGCTAAACAGGCAAGAGTAATTCATATAGAAATAGATGCTTCGGAAATTAATAAAAATGTACCAGCAGAGGTAGCTATTCATGCGGATGCTAAAATGGCGTTGGAAGCATTAATGCCACACGTGGAAGAAAAAAAATATCCAAAGTGGATTAAAGAATTTCACGAGTGTGATCGCATCGAACAGAAGAAAGTAATTGATAGAGATTGTAGAGCATCCGATGATGGGGAAATTAAAATGGGACAGGCAGTAAAGGAAGTTTCTGACCAAACCAAAGGCTTGGCGATAGTCGCTACCGATGTAGGTCAGCATCAAATGATTGCTGCTCGTTATTATGATTATTTAGGAACGAATCAGTGGGTCTCTTCTGGTGGGGCTGGAACAATGGGCTTTGGTTTACCTGCTGCTTTTGGTGCGAAGTACGCACAGCCAGAACGAGAAGTAGTTGCCTTTATTGGTGATGGCGGTTTTCAAATGACCATCCAAGAGTTGGGCCTTTGTGCGCAATGGAATGTCGGGGTTAAGATTGTTCTATTGGATAACAATTTTTTAGGAATGGTCCGTCAATGGCAACAACTATTCTTTGACCGTCGATACTCTTCGGTAGAGCTGGAAAATCCTGACTTCGTAATGGTTGCTAAAGGCTTTGGTGTAAAAGGAAAAACGATTAGTAATCCTAAAGATTTGAAAAAAGGAGTGAAGGATATGTTGGCACATGATGGCCCTTATCTTTTACACATAAAGGTTCAGAAGGAGGAAAATGTATTTCCGATGGTGCCTAGTGGGGCAGGGGTTAGCGACATCCGTTTGGAGTAATAAGTGTGTCATTTTAGCAAAATCATAAATCATATTTCATACATCATAAATCCAGTAAGTTCAAAGCGTGATGGATATATGATGTATGATTTCTGAATTAAGATGTATGATTTAATCAGACTCAATGATATTTCGGAATGACAACGAAGACTTGGGAAGTTTTTAAAACTTACCAAGTCTTAAGTCTTAGAATAATATTTAAGTGAAAAATAAAAACATGGAAAAGGAATATACAATCTCCATATTCACAGAAGATAAAGTTGGTTTATTAAGCAGAGTTGTATCCGTATTTACAAGAAGACATATCAATATCGAAAGTTTAAATACCTCTGAATCTTCGATGCCGGGTATCTTCCGTTTTATCGTAGTAGTCAATGTAACGGAAGTGATGGTTAAGAAATTAGTCGCTCAATTTGAAAAGCAGATTGATATTCTAAAAGCGTTTTATTATGAAAATAATGACATCGTTTATCAGGAATTGGCGCTCTACAAAGTGCCGACCTTGGTTTTTGCAAAAGGAGATCGAGTAGAGAAATTGATCCGAATGCATAATGCACGAGTTTTACATATTGAACCAGAATATATTGTTATTGAAAAAACAGGACATAAAAGTGAGACAGATGCCTTGCTTAAAGATTTAGAAGTCTTAGGCGTATATGAGTTTATTCGCTCGGGTAGAGTGGCGGTTACTAAACCTATGGAGCAGCTAAATGCCTACCTCAAATCATTGGAAGCGGAAGATTTGAATTAGCATTTATTAAACCTCAAAGTTTTTTTACTATATAGGTTTTATTTTTTTTACCACATAGGTACATAGGGCACATAGTACGACATATATCTATGTGACCTATGTACCTATGTGGTAAAAATACAACTTACCTATGTGGTGAAATACAAGCTATCTTTGACCCAAATTTTATTACCTTTGTTTTAAAACAAAATGAAGGGCCTGAAAATATTTTTATTGCTAATAGCCCTATTAGTAGTAGGTATAGGAATAAGCGTTTTGGTATTCCATAAATCCATCCAACCTCGAGTAATTTCTGACATAGAAAATCTTCAAACCTTTACGGCCAAACGATTGTTGGATACGCCAATTGTGCATCCCACCATGCATCCGATATTAGAGAAAGATGGTATTGAACGCAGAGTCGCAGAGATGCAGAGTTTCACTTGGTGTGTAAAATTAGCTCTGCAACTCTGCGCCTCTGCGTTCAAATTTCCATTTCCCGAAGGGAAAACCATTCGCTGAAAAAATAAAAAAAAACTCAGCACTTTAATTAACAAACTACAATAAAAAAACTTGAGTAAAATAAGCCAAAAAATAGGCTGGAAAACAGCAGCAGCAATTGTTATCTCCAACATGATCGGTACAGGAGTATTTACCAGTTTGGGCTTTCAGTTAGCGGATGTACAAAATTCTTGGAGTATTATTTTGTTGTGGACTATCGGAGGAATGCTTGCTTTGATTGGCGCCTTTACCTATGCTGAGTTAGGAACCCATTTTAAGGAATCTGGAGGAGATTATATCTTCTTATCTCGAATCATTCATCCGTTTGCGGGGTATCTATATGCGTGGATTTCTCTGACTATCGGCTTTGCAGCACCTATTGCCATTTCTGCGATGGCGATGACCCATTATCTAGGTCCAATCAACGAATCCATTTTTACAGATTGGTTTGGAATAGGTATTATTATTTTAATAACAGCGGTGCACTCTGTGAGTGTGGGGCAAAGTGGTCGGTTTCAAGCGATTAGTACAGTCGTTAAATTAGCTTTTGTATTGGCATTAATTGGTCTAGGTTTTTATTATGCGCCTTCAGAAGTAAATAGCTTAAATTTTGACAATTCTTGGCAATCAGAGATACTTTTACCAGGCTTTGCCATTTCTTTGATTTATGTGACCTATGCCTATACAGGATGGAATTCTGCGGCTTATATTGTAGATGAAATTGAAGATCCTAGAAATAATTTACCAAAAGCATTGTTGATAGGTACTGCAATCGTAATGATCCTATATATTGTTTTGCAATTAGTCTTTTTACGTCATGCAGGGGTAGATGATTTGGCAGGTAATGTGGAGGTAGCAGATATAGCTTTTACCAAGCTTTTTGGAAGATCAGGTGGCTTTTGGGTCAGTGTGTTTATTGCACTACAATTAGTTGCTACCATTAGTGGCTATCTATGGGTGGGATCAAGAATTACCTTTGCGATGGCCAAAGAAAACCCTTTATGGAAAATATTGGCTTGCAAAAATGCTAATGGTATACCTGTGAGAGCTTTATGGGCACAAGCTATTATAAGTATTCTTTTGACGATGACGGGTACTTTTGAACAGGTGATGTTATATGCTAGTTTTGCTTTGCAGTTGATGGGGACGCTAACTATTGGTTCTTTATTATTGTTAAAAAGATCGGGTAATACCTTTACGAGTCCCTTAAGACCTTACTTGCAGATTATTTATATTGTATTCAGTATTTGGGTATTAGGGTTTATGCTATACGGACAGCCTTATGAAAGTTTTATCGGTTTAGCGTTTGTAGCTGTGGGAGGGATTACTTATTTTTTGCAATCTAAATAAAAAATATTAAACGAATTGAATAAAAAGAAATTACTTCATCGACTAAGTTATTACTTGATAAGAGGGAGTATTTTTCTAATTTCTTACCTCCCTTTTAGTCTTGTTAAAGGAGTAGCCAAAGCATTTGCTTGGCTACTAACTCACGTAGTTTCCTATCGTAAAGACATCATTCAGTCAAATTTGTCGAAAGCCTTCTCGAATATAAATACTTCAAAAATTAAAGAAATTACGACTGACTATTACCAGCATCTGAGTGATCTAGTATTTGAAACAATTAAAGCAACTTCTTTTACTAAATCGCAATTAAAAGATCATTTTAAAGGGACAACTGCTGACTTATTACACCCTTATTTAGAAAATGGGCAGTCTTGCTTATTAATAGGCAGTCATTATAATAATTGGG
>CAKZUM010000632.1 GCA_937921525.1 uncultured Saprospiraceae bacterium | reverse complement strand
AGAGTAGAGACAGATTTCGTTAAAAAAATGACGAAATTTCGTTGTTTTCTAATCGAAATACGTCTCTACTCTCTCTTCCCCGCCCGCCTGACGGCAGTCGGGCTGGTCTGCTCTCTGTTCTAAACAATGTCCAGTAGTGTGGTCAGTTTGAAAAGCGGTAATGGAAGTTTGCCGTCGGATGGCTACCGTAGTATGCGGCAGAAAGTTATACAACTTTCTGTCGCATACCACTACCGCCGTCCGACGGCGATGAAAACCCTATCATCGGACGGCGTTTAGCCATCCGACGATAAGGTTTGGACTAAATTAAGTAGTATCATCTTTTTCACCTGACCATCTAACTTCTACTCACCCCCTAAAACTAAAAAAGCCCTAAGACATACATCTCAGGGCTTTTTTAAATGGAAATAGATTTTAATTAAAATCCACCACCACCTCCTAGTATACTAGGCTCCGCAGAGGGAATCGCTTCTGGCTCTGCTGCTTTCTTTTCCACTTTACCTTTAATTCGTAATACTTTAGTATCTGCCGCTTCATTAGTCGTTAAAGTAATCGTCTTCGTGAATGGGCCGATACGGTTGGTAGCATAACGAACCTTGATTTCCGCAGCTTCTCCCGGCAAGATTGGCTCTTTTGGATAAGTAGGAACCGTACAACCACAGCTACCTTTTGCATGCTTTATTACTAAAGGCTCATCTCCTGTATTCGTAAACTTAAAGTAACGAAATGGATCAGAATCTTCTAGGATTAAACCATAGTCAACTTCTGTTGATTCAAAAGTCATCTGTGGACCTGGAGCAGCTAATTCTGCTGGAGCAGCTTGTGCCGCCTTATCCATTTTTGGAGTTGCCTTTTCTTGAGCGTAAGAAAAACTTAAACCTAAAGAAAGAAATAAGGCAAATGCTATTAATTTTTTCATGTTGAACTATTTTAATTTATTTTAATCTTGAATATTGGGGTCATACAAATTTATAGATTATTACCACAAGATGAAAGTTGTCTACAATATTTGCTTGTTAATGTAACGTTAAGTTGATAGTTGGGTATTGGAATTAAAGATGACCAAATATATTAAAAACCTCCACTTTGTTTTGCAAAAGTTATGTATATTGAAATATAACGAAATATTTTCTTAAAATATTACCTTTTAATAAAATTAAATTTGCATAAAAAAAGCTAAAATATCTTTAAAAAGGAATAATTATTGCTTTTAATTTAGGACATTCCTCACTAACTTTATACAAATAATACTCCAATAATCAACTTTTATACCTCCCCTTTGTATTACTTTTGCACCAGAATTCAGATTTCTCCAGCGAGGAGTATTAGTAATTCATAAAATACACGAAATATTTCTTTCTGTATCTCCCCGTAATTAAAGCCAATTTATGATAGGGAATCAACTCATAGAATCCGCTTCCATTTTACAATCTCCTAAAACGGCTTATCAGAAAAACGTGATTTACGATTTTCAGTTAGCTTGTCTTTGCAGAGAAGTAAGTTATTTGGCTAGAAAAGAGGTCTTAAATGGCAAAGCAAAATTCGCTGTAACGGCAGATGGTAAAGAATTGCCACAAATTGCTATGGCAAAAGTGTTCCAAAAAGGGGACTTTTGGGCAGGGTACTATAGAGATCAAACCTTCATGTTTCATACGGGTATGGGGAAGCCAGAAGATTACTTTGCTAGTTTATATGCAGATACCGTTAACGACCCTTTCTGTGGAGGCCGTCAAATGGTCAATCATTTTGGCTCTAAATTAATCGATCAACAAGGTAATTGGACCAATCATAAGGAATTACTCAATGCAACCTCTGGTGTCTCCTCTACTGCTGGCTCTTTTGCTAGAGGATTAGGCATGGCATTGGCCTCTCAGAAATACCGTTCTAATAATCAAGAAACCCAGTTTTCTAATAATGGCAATGAAGTCGTCTTTTGTACGATTGGTGATGCAAGTACTTCGGAAGGTGTTTTCTTTGAAACCGTAAATGCTGCTTGTGTGATGCAAGTGCCGCTAGCTATTTTTGTATGGGATGATGGCTATGGTATATCCGTACCTGCCAAATATCAAACGACTAAACAAAATATTTCCGAAATATTAGAAGGGTTTAGAGTGAATGAAAAAGGGGAAGGGATGGACATCTATACCTTAAAAGCATGGGATTATAAAAACCTATGTGAAACCTTTGAAAGAGGTATTAAAAAAACTAGAGAAACCCACACGCCTGTCTTATTTCATGTTCAAGAATGCACGCAACCACAAGGCCACTCTACTTCTGGTTCCCATGAACGCTACAAGTCTAAGGAGCGTTTACAATGGGAGAAGGAAGTCGATTGCAACAAGAAGATGGGAGAATGGATGGTTAAAGAAGGTATTGCCACCCAAAAAGAAATAGACTTAATTATACAGAATGCACAAAAGGAAGCAAAAGCTTCTAGAGATCGTGCTTGGAATGCTTATAATGATAGAAACAAAGCCGATTATAGAGCATTGCAACAAATCTATACAAAGGTATTCGCAGAAACAAAAAATAGAGAAGCGGTTAACGATATTTACCAAAAGTTAAAACAAGAGCAACGTCCAGTGATGAGTGATCTCGTCAGAAATGCGAGAAAAATACGATATGCGACCATGGGTGAAACGACCCAAGGTATACTAGAATTAGATAATTGGCTCAAGGAAAAAGGGCAACTTGCACACGAACGATATCACACGCACTTATATAGTGAAGGTCCTGAATCCGCATTAAATGTACCCGTCATTGCACCAACCTATGCAGAAAATGCTCCAAACAAAAATGGTTTTGAAATCATCAATGCTTTTTTTGACAAAGCATTAGCGCAACATGAAAATCTCTATGCCTTTGGAGAAGATGTAGGTAAGATCGGAGATGTGAATCAAGGCTTTGCAGGCATGCAAGAAAAATATGGCGAAGACCGAGTATTTGATGTTGGTATCCGAGAGTCTACTATAGTAGGGCAAGCGATAGGCATGGCTGCTAGAGGTCTACGTCCTATTGCTGACATCCAGTATTTAGATTATTTGATCTACGGCTTACAACCATTGACAGATGATTTAGCTACACTTAGGTATCGCTCTGATGGCCACTCAAAAGCCCCCGCTATTATCAGAACTAGAGGACATCGACTGGAAGGTATCTGGCATTCGGGTTCGCCTATGGGTATGATTCTAAATGCTGTTAGAGGTATCTACCTTTTGGTGCCTAGAAATTTTACACAGGCTGCTGGGCTTTATAACACTATGTTGCAATCTGATGATCCTGCTATATTGGTAGAGTGCTTGAATGGGTATCGCCTAAAAGAAAAATTACCTAATAATATTGGAACGTATACAGTACCTTTGGGTGCGCCAGAAATATTGCAAGAAGGCGATGACATTACGATTGTTACTTATGGTTCTTGTGTAAGAATAGCCGAAGAAGGAATTAAATTATTAGAAAAAATTGGTATAAGCGTTGAATTAATTGATATACAAACTTTATTACCTTTTGATCTAGAACATCGAATTGTTAGCTCTTTAAAAAAGACCAATCGAATTTTATTTTTTGATGAAGATGTGCCCGGCGGTGCCTCTGCTTATATGATGCAAGAGGTATTAGAAAAACAAAATGGCTATCAATATTTAGATTCTGCTCCAAAAACTTTAACGGCCAAAGCGCATCGCCCACCTTATGGAGATGATGGTAATTACTTCTCTAAACCTAGTGCAGAGGATGTTTATGATGCAGTCTTTGAAGTGATTAGCGAAGCGGAACCTGATCGGTTTTAAAATTTAGAACAGAGAGTAGAGAAGAGAGAGCAGAGACGTATTTCGTTCAAAGTACAATGAAATTTCGTCATTTTTAAACGTAATCTATCTCTATCATCGCTAGCGCAAGGCTGTGCCCATACCCGTCAAACTATCAGAAAAGGCTATTGAATACCAGTTAATTATAAGGCGGAGGCGGATGGCAGAAATTTTCAAAATGGCTGTCATCTTTCCCAAAAACCCAGATGACAGCCACTTTACAAGTTTCTGCCATCAAGAGTCCGTCTCTTACAAACCTCGACGATCATAAGAATAAATTTCCATTTTATTCTAAAAATTATAAAAAAATAAAACCCAAAAAAAACGCCTTAAAAAGAAAGAATAATATAAAATAAAATTTAAATATTGAGCAATTAATTGATTGTCAGTTAATTGGAATCAATTTTTAAACGAACATAGATTTAAAGTAAAGTTTTTAAGTTATAAAATATGTTCCTTTTTTCATATTAAAATTATTATAAAATAAGTTGCATCTGGTCTAATTTGTGTGTTCCTTTGTAGTAATTTAGTTGTTGGTCGCATGACATTTTTTGCGTCTTTACATTAATATCTAAAACTAAATTTTTATTGATCTTGTACTATATACTAATGTATATGTACTTTTTCAAAATCAAAAATAATAATCAAAGATGAGCCATTTTATTTGTTGTTGCTGTTGTCAAGAAATCAAGCCAGCATTGGAATGTGCTTCAATTCTTATTTAAGTAGTATAATTTAATATTCTATTAGAAAGAGAAAAGCCTTCCTACAGCTAAAGCTATTGGGAAGGCTTTTTTTGTTAGTGTTTAAAATGAACGAATAAAATTATGAGTGATACTTTAGATTTAAGCAAAGTAAAAGATGTCGTAGCAAAAGACATTATTGAATTACAAAATAATATTACGGCCTTTAAAGAAGGGACGATGGACGAAGAACGTTTTCGTCATTATAGATTGACAAGAGGGGTATATGGTCAGCGGCAGACAGGCGTGCAGATGTTTAGAACGAAGATTCCTTTTGGAAAATTGACTTGTGCGCAATTAGTCCGATTGGCAGACGCATCGGAGAAATATGCTACGGGTAATTTGCATTTAACTACTCGACAAAATATTCAATTTCATTTTGTAAAATTAGAAGATTCGCCAAAGGTGTGGGCAGCAATAGGAGAGGTAGATGTGACAGCGAGAGAAGCTTGTGGAAATACAGTTCGTAACTTGACTGCTTCTGCTAATGCGGGGGTAGATCCAGATGAATTGTTTGATGTCTCTCCGTATGTGCAAAGTGTATATGAGTATTTTTTGAGAAATGCCATTTGCCAAGATATGGGACGGAAGATAAAGCCTGCTTTTTCTTCTAGTGATAAAGATTCGGCTTATACTTATTTTCATGATTTTGGGTTTATTCCTAGGGTTCAAGATGGCGAGCGAGGTTTTAAGGTCGTGATAGGTGGAGGTTTGGGTGCGCAATCTATAGTCGCTCCAGTTGCCTATGAGTTTTTACATGAAGATCAA
>CAKZUM010000631.1 GCA_937921525.1 uncultured Saprospiraceae bacterium | reverse complement strand
AAACTTTGCAGGCACATTAGTACTTACTCCTGAAGGCTTAAGAGGAAGTGGGGATTTAACATGGGATAGAGCAATAATCAATTCAAAGTATTTCAACTTTGGTACGAATGATGCTAAATCCGACACTATGACATTGAGTATCTGGGCCATTGGTGCAGAAGATTTTGCTATCTCCACAGATGACTTGAAAGGTTCTGTCGATTTTGATAAGCAAATTGGAAAGTTTAAATCTAATAAAGATACCAGTTATACTGCCTTACCCTATAATCAATATGTTACCACCATGAATGAGTTCACTTGGGATATGGCACAAGAGCATATCACCTTTGCATCAGGCCCGAAGTTAGCAGATTTCATTTCGACTCACCCTAATCAAGATTCTTTGTTGTTCTCTGGTAATACTGCTTTCTATGATCTTAAGGAAAGTAAATTAAATATTGGAGGGGTTCCTTACATAAGGTCTTGCGACGCATTTATCTATCCTGATAATGGCCGAGTATTTGTTCAATCAGGTGGAGTTATTGATGAATTTGAAAATGCTAGAATTGTAGCCGATACTGCCAATCAAAACCATGTGATCAATCGAGCAAAAGTTAATGTTATTGGTCGAAAAGATTATAAGGCAGAAGGTTATTATGAATACAATATCGGTCCTCATAAGCAAGAAATATTTTTATCAGATATTGTTGGCGAGCGAATAGGCAAAGGGAAGCGAAGTGAAAAAGCGACAGAAACTAGAGCCAAAGGAGTCATAGACCCAGAAGAAAATTTTTATATAGATCATAAGACCCAATTTAGAGGAGATATTTCCTTACAATCATCTAATGTTAATTTACAGTTTGATGGTTATGCTAAATTTGATGCGCCAAAAATGGGCGAACCAGAGTGGTTCACGGTTAATAGTGAGGGAGATAAAAAAGATTTGACTATTGGTTTTGATACTCCCAGAAATTATGCCGGGGATAAGCTATATACAGGGTTCTATTTGAGTAGGCAAAATATTAGAATCTACCCTAGAATATTAATGCCAATTTATTCTAGAAAAGATAGAAAAATACTACCTGTCACCGGTGTATTTAAATTTGATGAAGAGAAGGATGAATTTATTTTTGGCGATTCTACAAAAATTATTCAAAATCAATATAGAGGTAATAAATTAGTCTTCAGTAATAAAACAGGCAAAGTAAAAGGAGAAGGTTTATTAAATGTATGCTCTGAACTTGATTATATAAAAATTAAAGCAGCGGGTAGTATTGAAACAAAATTTCCTATCCCTAACGATACTACTACTGTTGATCCAGAAGTTACTGCGAATATGATTGCTGGAATTGATATGATTATCCCAGAAAACTGTATTCGATTTTTAGTTAATGATATTCAATCAAGTAGTTTTGATGCAAAAGATATAATATACGCCTTAAAAGAACCTTTTTATAATGCCGCATTGGCCGAATTTATTAGAGATACTAGCATTTTACAACAAACATTGACTGGCATGAAAACACAGACTTTAGCAATGCCGTCAAAGTATAAGCACCATACTTTTCTATTTACAGATCTTCCTATGAAGTGGGATCCAGACTATCAATCATTTGTCAGCAGCAAAGCCTTAGTTGGTTTGGGTGGAATAGGAAAGACAATGCTCAATAAAATGATTGAGTGTTATGTGGAGTTCAAAATGCCGAATAATGGAGATGATCGGGTCTATATTTATTTTAAATCACCAAGTGGGTATTTTTACTTCTTTAGTTACAAAGGTGGAATTATGGGTGCTGTTTCGGACAATACTAGATTCAATGATATACTTAGAAATTTAAAAGGGAAAGAAGCATTAATCAAAATGCCTGATGGTAATAAATATGAAATACAGAATTTAGAACCGAATACAGCGACTAGATTTTTGGCGCGTGCTAAAGCGGCTATGGAGAATTAAATTTCAAAATAAAAATCCCCCAAATACAAAGCTCAAAATGCAAGCTCAAATCATAAGCAAACGAAAAATCAAAGTTGTAATATATAATTCATTGAAAAATGTTCGGGTCGATGGTTGAAGTTTGTAACTTCAACCTAATATCTTGAAAGTTTGTAACTTTCTTCCACTAATACATATTATAAAAACGACGTTTCGTTCGCCCTATTTTCCTAGATAAGGCGTGATAGTTCTTAAAGCAATATGTACCTAATATAAAAAGAGGCACTTCCAGTTTGGAAGTGCCTCTTAGTAGTTTCAAGATTAAATTAAATCTTGGGGGAGTAAAATACTTTTTTCCTTAGAAACTTATAAATATATAACTTATCGCTTTTCAACAATAATTTTTTGCATTTCTACTAACTGCCCATCTACTATTATTTGTAAATAATGTAAACCAGCGTTAGCCTGATTCAAGTTGACTTGTACCGGAGCTGCATCAATTTGATCAATAGATAACTGAGAAACAATTTGTCCCACACCATTGAATAAATTAATCTGACCAGCTTGTCCTTCATAGCCACTCATTGTCACATTGACCACATCAAATGCTGGATTTGGATAAACACTTAAGTCTGTCTTTCCTTGTACAGGATTCGATGTAACAGATGAAATCTCTTTTACTTCCTGCTCATTAGTAGTTGCCTGTTGCAATGTACCGTTGTCTTTAGCCAAGTTATCCAAAGTAGCTGCATTAATGCTTCTACCTTGTGCCATGCTATTAAGACTTGAAGCAATCGTAATAGTAATATCTTCTGTACAACCTGTAGCATAGTTCGCTACTTTAATCATATACTCTCCTCCTGATTTTAAACCATCTACAGTAAATGTACCTTCACATGCTCCTCCCCACGGTGAACAAGAGAAAGAGGTGCTCCATGTAGATAAATCTAATACCATTACAGAAGTATTCTTATTTATATCTGTAAAAAGTATTGATGAACCATCTTGGAAGACATTAGCATCACAAATAGTTATTCCTGAATCAATCGGGTCAACTGGGTCGATTGGATCAACTGGGTCAATCGGGTCGATTGGATCGATCGGGTCGATTGGATCAATCGGATCAACTGGATCAACTGGATCAACTGGATCAACTGGATCAACTGGGTCAACTGGATCAACTGGATCAACTGGATCGACTGGATCAATTGGATCAACTGGATCGACTGGATCAACTGGATTATCTCTAACTTCTAAGTCAGCACAAAAGCTTGGTATTAAGGATAACATATTGAGATCAACATGAATAATTTCAGTTGGAAAAGAATCATCTTCTTCTATACCTATTATTCTAAAGTTAGGCATACCAGCTTCTTTTACTACAAAACAAGCAGTAAATAAGGTAGCTTCATCTGATAAATTAGACCCATTAATGAAATCATCAGTAATCCATCCTCCAACCCTAAGTTCACCAGGATCAGTAGACGCAATAAAAGTATTATTAAAATCAATAGCTTCACTAATTGTGGGATCCACAGAAACTGATTCAAATTCTAATACATTATCATCCCAATTTGTTTGGAATTGAATAGCAACTATATTATTAAAATTACTCACTTGGAAGTCTAGACATATTGATTGTCCCGTTACAAGAGAAGTAACTTCAGGACAGGGCACATTTAGTATCAATCCTGTAGTATCTTGTGCAAAAGAGCAAGTAGAAACAAGCATAAAAACAAAGAAAGTTATGTTTTTAAACATAATATTTACTATTAATTTAAGTTTTGATAAATCTTGACGTAGGTGATCGAGATTGGCAACCCATGTGGATAATCCGAGAGTTTCTACGGCAATACACTATTTATACGAGAAGACAGCAAGGAAAGGTCAACATTAAAGCGATTTTCTTGTTTTGACGACATATTAAAACTATTAGAATTCCTTCTAAATAAGGCTTAGATACAGGGAAAGCTTAGTTTTCAACTACCTACTACCAAATTACCAGTAAGTCTACCGTATTTTTGTAGCAAGTAACGACAAAAGGGATATTCATGCAGAACAACGTACGCCTTAGATTATTTTCCAATATTGTCATTGTCTATATGCTGCTTGCATTAGCTTGGTGGTCTTTCCTGTTATTTACTAAAAACAGAGATGCTTTCATATCTAAAGTAGAGTTGCAAAAACTAGTTATGATTGCTAATAACGAAATTCAGACTGATGAAGCTTTTCTGGCAAGTCCCATCTATCAAAATTTGTTAAAAAAATATCAGCGACAAGAATGGATGATTCTGGGAGAAGCCCTAGTATTTGCTATAATTCTGGTTATCGGTATTTGGTTTATTAATAGAGGATATAATCAACAGGTGAATACGGCACAGTTGAGTCGTAATTTTCTGCTATCCATTACACATGAGTTAAAATCACCTATTGCGTCTATTCAACTAGTTCTGGAAACCCTCAAAAAAAGACAGCTAAATGAAGCACAAATAAAAAAACTAAGTCACAATGCGCTACAAGATACCAACCGTCTAAATACCCTTGTAAACGATTTATTGTTAGCTGCAAAAGTCGAAACCGCCTATCGACCACATATAGAAACTATTTCTTTGTCTACCTTATTGCCAGAACTTATTAGCAAATTACAACATCGTCATCCAACTGCTAATTTTGATTTTAGACAATCCAAAGAAGATATTAGTATGGCAGGCGACCTCACAGGCATCACTTCTGTGGTTATGAATTTGTTGGAAAATGCAGTAAAATATAGTCATCAGACCAAGCCCGCCATTGTCACTAGTCTTAGAGAGGTGGGTGAAAAAGTTTCTATTCAATTTGCAGATAATGGTATTGGTATCCCTGATAAAGAAAAAAATAAAGTATTTGAACGGTTCTATAGAGTAGGAAATGAAGATACCCGCCAAACAAAAGGGACTGGTTTGGGTTTATACATCGTAGATCAAATTATTAAAGCACACCAAGGAAGTATAACGGTGAGCGATAATAGACCGCAAGGCTCTATTTTTACAATAAACTTACCTAAGGAACAAGGATAATTTGTTATTTTAGAGCTTGTCTAAAAAGTAAGTTAAACAATCAAACCATGAGAATTTTATTAGTCGAAGATGAAGAAAATATAAGGGATGTGGTAAAGTTGAACTTAGAGTTAGAGAACTATGAGGTCATTACTGCCGATACAGGTAAAATGGCTT
>CAKZUM010000630.1 GCA_937921525.1 uncultured Saprospiraceae bacterium | reverse complement strand
AAAATAAAGATTCCCCGAATCTTTGCCTTTTGCTCATGTTGAAAAGCCTCGTCGATGCTAGGCATCGCCTACGTTTTTCGCCTTGCATAAAGAAAAAATAACGGCGCATAAAAACGACATTTATTAATGAACCATTCCTTACCTACGTACATAAAAAAATTCGTATGAAAATAACTATTCCATACGAATTTTTTCAGAACGAAAGTTCTAGAGTTGACTACAACATTTTATTAGCCTCTCGAATATATTTTTCCAATGCCATCGTCATAGACGGTGTTTCTGGAGCTGGTGCTTTAATATTAATCGTTAATCCTTTTTCAATTACTGCTTGGCTTGTGGTGTTTCCAAAAACCGCAATTCTGGTATCATTCTGTTTGAAGTCTGGGAAATTATCATACAAGGACTCAATTCCTCTTGGACTAAAAAACACTAATACATCATAAGTAATATCACTTAAATCTGATAAATCACTACTTACGGTACGATACATCAATGCCTCTGTAAAATCTACCCCTAATTCAGTTAGGTAAGAAACAATTTTTTTGCTCCCTAGGTTAGAACAAGGTAACAGAAATTTTTCTTTCCCTTTGTGCTTCACTAAAGCATTCTTTAAATCTTCGATGACTCTCGTACCCGTAAAGACTTTTCGCTTACGGTAAACGATAAATTTTTGAAGATAATTAGCTATCGCTTCAGAAAGGCAGAAATATTTCGTTTCACCAGACATCTTAATACGCAATTCATCGCATATTCTAAAGAAATGGTCAATTGAATTTTTACTACTGAAAATAATCGCAGTAAACTCGTCTGGTCTTAGTCTCAACTTTCTAAACTCCTTCACTTCTAAACCTTCTACATGGATAAAAGGTCTAAAATCTATTTTTAAATTATATTTATTTTCTAATTCAAAATAAGGGGAGCGTGTTGGTTTTGGTTGAGAAATTAATATAGTTTTTACAGGCTTATAATTAAGTACTTCTTGAACTTTACTTTGTACTGACATGCAACGTAAGATTGTTGTGGAATTAGAATTCCCAAAATGCTAAATTGTCATTTCGGAGTATTAAATGCCGAAAAACACTCCACTACCTTTGAATAATTATACTCGTAAAATAAATGGTATTGATAATATAACGGCTTTATTATCAAATTAAAGAAATTCCAGTGTAGTTATCGAGTATCTTTAAAAGAACGATTACAGGTAATATTTCGACGGTGCAAAGATAAATAAAAAAATGAAACTTATGTAACACTAAGTACTTACTCCCTATAGAAAGTCCTCTAATCATTCGAAATATATAAATTGCAATAATCGCTCCAAGTGAAAGATAGACAACTCCCTTGCCAATAGCCATTGGAGCGTAAGCAATGACTATATTTACAGGAAACAATATTAATCCTAATATAATTCCAAAAACCATTATTGTGAAGTTATACAGGCTCAATTCTTTTTGTATGGGAAAGATATACCCTACTAAAGAGAGTAATAAATGCTTGACTATGAATATTAGACATACAATGCCTACCATTTTTGTTAAAAGCAATATAGAATTGGGCCTTTCCCAATTAAAATATTCTCCTAGTAAATAGATAAAAATAGCTATATTAATTAGTGCTAGAATATACAAGAATAGGTACAAGAATGAAAAACTACCTTGATTGGAGCGATGGGTTTGTCGAAGGAAGTTCTCATTTAGAAAGGAACTAGATATTTGGCTCAATTTACCTCTAGCTGCTCCAAATAAGGAGGTAAACACTAATAAAATCCCTAATAATACCCAAAACATGAATCCACTATCTTTTAGGATATTGTCTTCCTCCTGAAGCTTTTCTGCTGTAGGTTCTAGTACTTTTGGGGAATTGATTTTAGCATTTAACTCCTTACTCGGTACTCTAATGATATTAAACGGATTTTCAGCAATATTTGTGCTTCCCATTAAGCGGGTGGTATCACTTGCCTGCCCAATCTCAGAAGATGAATTCTGTGATGGTGGAATGGCGATCATAGCTAATGAATCCTCATCTATGGCTTGTTCTTGAGTGTCAAGAACAACATTAGTTTCTATTTTTACTTCTGTTTGTGTTTTTTTATACTTAAGATCAAAGGGATTTTTTGATTCTTGTCCCATTAAGGAAAATCCTAAGAGTATAAAAATGCAGCTAAACAAGCTATTTTTGAAAATTGACAAATAAGTGCGTTTAATATGTTATGTAGTGTAGATTGTCCTTTTCTCAACCACTTTCCTCATGATAGTATCCTCCTTCAAGACAAAAATAGAAATACTAATGTTAAAAAAAGCATATTCCATAGTTTCTCTACTTGTTCTAGTCTTTTTATTCCCATATTTAGCTATGTCACAAGATTTTATTCAGATTAAAGACGCTCAATTTCAAAAAAATGGTCAGCCACATTACTTTATGGGGGCTAATTTTTGGTACGGAATGAATATCGCCAATTCAGATAAAGATCGCTTAATCAGAGAATTAGATCATTTGCAAACCTTAGGAATCAACAATTTACGAGTGATGGCTGCTAGCGAAGGGCCAGATACCGCCCCTTGGCGTATGGTGCCTGCCTTGCAAGTAGACGCTGGGGTGTACAACGACTCTTTGCTGATAGGATTAGATTTTTTGTTAGTGGAACTAGCAAAACGAAAGATGCATGCCGTTCTTTGTCTCAATAATATGTGGCCTTGGTCTGGAGGATTTGCTCAATACATCAATTGGGTCACAGGCAAGCCCATTCCCTACCCTCCGCCCGCAGAAGGAGGCAAATGGCTGAAATACATGAAGTACGCTGCTCAATTTTTTAGTAATAAAAAAGCACAAACCCTTTATAATAATCATATTCAACATATTGTTAATCGGCAAAATAGTATTTCTGGTGTTTTTTATAAAAATGACCCCACAATCTTCTCTTGGCAATTAGCCAACGAACCAAGGCCTATCTTAAATAATTGGAAATATCGTAGATGGATTCGGAATACTGCCACTTTTATTAAATCATTAGATCGTAATCATCTGGTATCTATCGGGAGTGAAGGAAATGCCTTCTTACCATTAAGTACTAAGTTTAAAAAGGAACATTCGGTTAAAAATATTGATTATGCTACTATGCATATTTGGATACAAAACTGGGGTTGGTATCAACCCCAAAAACCTGAAAAGACTTTTCAATCTTCTCTAATAAAAGCAAAAAAATATATTATACGGCATGCAAGAATTGCCAAGCAGCTAAATAAACCTTTAGTTTTAGAGGAATTTGGTATTGCTAGAGACCTAGAATCTTATGAAACAGATAGCCCTACTACTTACAGAGATCAATATTATCGGGAAATTTTTGCCCTTATCACCAAGCTAGCCCAGCAAGGTACGGCTATTGCTGGCTGCAATTTTTGGGCATGGTCAGGAGAAGGACGACCTAGGATGCCTAAAGCGGTGTGGAAGGCAGGAGATGACTTTACGGGAGATCCTCCGTTTGAGTATCAAGGCTGGTACTCCATTTATGATACAGATCTGTCAACCTTAGAAATTATTAAAAAATCTGCTACAGAATTGAATAGCATTAAGTAACGACGAAATAATAAGTCCGTCAAATTGGGCGAGGCTATTTTGTTCTCAGTTTTCGCTAAAAATTCTTTGCATAGCTGGGCTACGGAAATAATTTTTAGTGGAAAATGAGGGCAAAAGAGACCGTCCAAATGGCGGAGTTATTGTTTTGTCGTTACTAAGTAGAAAAAAAGGCAAAAGTTAGTTTAGGAGTTACGTTTACTAAACTTCGAAAGTTTAGTAAACGTTTTCCTTAAAAATAATTAGCTATAATAAATTAGTCTCTACCATTTACAAAATTAAACGCTAAAGCTGCTACAGCACCCGCACCAAGATTAGCTACTAAGTAAACCCAGATATCAGACCAATCCTTGATTTCTGCTAAAGAAATACCTGTTGCAACTGCTGGATTAAAGGCACCACCAGATACACCGCCTAGTGCATACGCACAAGCTAATACTGTGAAACCAATCGCTAAACCATAATTAGAATTACCTTCTGTTCCTTTAGCGGTAGCCGTATGTAATACGACCCAGACTAATGCAAATGTTCCTAAAAATTCTGCAATTAAAGAAGGAACTACATCTAATCTAGAAGTTACTGCGTCTGCAGCGCCCATAGAACCCAATAAAGGTGCTGCAACCAATGGCGCAACAAACCCTCCTAAGATTTGAGCCACAATGTAAGGCAATAAATCAGAAGCTGGTAATGCGCCTCGGATGAATGCCCCTAAGGATACCGCTGGATTAAAATGCCCACCTGAAATATGACCACCTGCATAAATCATCACCATTAACATACTGCCTATGGCAAGTGGTGCAAAGTTGCCTGCGCCACCTAGAACAGTCATACATACAGTAAGAACTAAGAAAAAAGTTCCAATAAATTCTACTAAATACTTTCTCATGCTTTAGTTAGTTTTGTGAAAAATAAAAAAATAAGAATGTGTAGTATCTTAATAATTATTTGAATAAATAATTAAGTTACGAATGTATCTTAGTCGGACGAACGTTGTTCTTGGGAAAACTTATTAGCTGAGAGTAGTTTTTAATTTTGGAATGCTATATGAGGAATATGCAAAATTTAGAGCTTGTCTAAAATTTGTACGAACTGATTATCAATAGCTTAGGGTTTTGAGGAAGCATTAAAATTGTTGCCTAGCGAGCTAGGTGACTATTTTAATGCAAACTCAAGTTCCTAAGATATTGGTTATCAGGAAGTAG
>CAKZUM010000629.1 GCA_937921525.1 uncultured Saprospiraceae bacterium | reverse complement strand
TTTTGTCATTATTTTTTATTTTTTCGTAGCTTAGACCTCTGGTCTGAGCAGTCAACATCATATATTGGCTACTCAGACCAGAGGTCTAAGCTACGGAAGCTGCTATTTAAATGCATTCAAACCCGTAACATCCATCCCCGTTATCAGCAAATGAATATCATGCGTTCCTTCATAGGTAATGACGGATTCCAAATTCATACTATGTCGCATCATCGGGTATTCCCCAGTAATGCCCATCCCGCCATGAATTTGTCTAGCCTCTCTAGCTATTTTGATTGCCATCTCTACATTATTTCTTTTGGCCATAGAGATTTGAGCGGGTGTTGCTTTTCCTTTATTCGCCAAGCTACCTAATCGCCAAGATAACAATTGAGCTTTGGTGATTTCTGTAATCATTTCCGCCAATTTCTTTTGCGTCAATTGAAATTGAGCGATGGGCTTATTGAATTGGATTCGTTCTTTAGAGTAGCGGAGTGCAGAATCGTAACAATCCATTGCAGCACCGATAGCCCCCCAAGAAATACCATATCTAGCTTTTGATAAACAGCCTAATGGGCCTTTTAATCCTTCCACATTTGGTAAGACATTTTCTTTTGGAATGCGAACATTTTCAAAAACCAATTCTCCTGTGATAGAAGCTCGTAAAGACCATTTTCCTTTTATGACAGGTGCAGAAAAACCTTCCATTCCCTTCTCTACAATCACCCCTTTAATACGACCATTTTTTACTCTTCCCCATACTACTGCAATATCGGCAACAGGAGAGTTTGTAATCCACATTTTTGCCCCATTTAAAATATAACCACCGTCGCCATCTTCCGTTAAGGTCGTTAGCATCGAGCCTGGGTCAGAACCGTGATTGGGTTCTGTTAAACCAAAACAACCGATCATTTCTCCTTTGGCTAATAGAGGCAAGTACTTCATTCTTTGCTCTTCCGAACCATATTTATAGATCGGATACATTACCAACGATCCTTGTACAGAAGCCATAGAACGGATACCGCTATCGCCTCTTTCTAACTCTTGCATAATGATCCCATACGCAATTTCATCCATCCCCCCACAGCCGTATTTCTCTGGCAAACTTGGGCCTAATGCACCTAGCGCACCCATTTGTGGAAATAGATGTAAGGGGCATTTTCCTACTTCGGCATAGCCTTCAATAATTGGGGATACTTCTTTCTTCACCCAATCTCGAACAGCAGAGCGAACCAGTAAATGTTCTTCTGTTAGTAGTTCGTCCAATTGGTAATAATCGGGTGCTTGGAATTGATCGGTCTTCGCACTTCTTTCTATGGTTTCTGACATGGTTGTTGACATGTTATTTATTTTTAGTGTTGAAGTTGTTTTTAATTTTTAGGATTGGCTTACGCCAATCTTATCTAAACCACAAAAGTAGTTGACAATTTTACCACATAGGTACATAGGTCACATAGTATGCCACGCTATGTGACCTATGTACCTATGTGGTAAAAAAAACAAGCCTAGCTTTGTCCATTTAGTTTTATCACGCTACTTAATTGATAGATTGGTGGTAAAGTTAGTCGAAAAATCTCTGCATCTCTGCGTTCATTTTTTTCATACCTTTCTATTTAAATCAAATTGTTCCAAATAATCCCCAACTCTACGCAAGAAAGATCCCCCAAGCATACCATCTACCACCCGATGGTCATAAGATAAACTTAAGAACATCATTTGTCGAATGGCAATCACATCGCCATATTCTGTTTCTAAAACAGCAGGCTTTTTTCTGATCGCCCCTACCGATAAGATAGCTACTTGTGGCTGATTGATAATAGGCGTACCCATTACATTGCCGAACGTACCCACATTCGTTAAGGTGAAAGTACCTCCCTGAATATCTTGTGGTTTGAGTTGATTAGCTCTTGCTTTTTGGGCTAAGGCATTTACGCCTTTAGTCAGTCCGAGTAAACTTAATTGGTCGGCATTCTTAATCACGGGTACGATTAAATTTCCTGAAGGCAATGCCGTTGCCATCCCTATATTAATAGCTTTTTTAAGTAAAATGTTGTTTCCTTCTACAGATACATTGATTCGTGGAAAATCTTGTATGGCTTTGACGACTGCCTCAATGAAGATGGGCGTGAAGGTAATATTTTCTTGATGCTTTTCTTTAAAAGAACCTTTTACGCTATTTCTCCAATTCACCATATTGGTTACATCCGCTTCTATGAAAGAAGTGACATGCGCCGAGGTTTGTTTGGATCGCACCATATGATCTGCTATCAAACGGCGAGTCCGATCCATTTCAATAATTTCTACTTCGCCATTAATGGACTGTGCAGTTGTTTGGGTGAATGGCTTAGTTGAAGTACTCGATGTTGCTTGTACAGATTTATTAACTGCTGTACTTGTAGCAACAGAATTTGCAGTTCCTTTATTAGCAACGAAGGCTAGAATATCTTTTTTAGTAACCCGATTATTATTCCCTGTACCTGGTATTTGATTTAGCGTTTGGATGTCGATATTTTCAGCAGTGGCAATACTTCTAACCAAAGGCGTGTAAAACCGCTTGCTATTACTTGGTCGGGCCGCTTTTTCTACATTTGCACTAGCCGAGACAGTTGTATGAGTTAAAGTGCCATTCACTTTCTCTTCTACGGGAGGCGCAATAGTTGCTGCTGCTGTAGGTTTAGCAGGAGATTCTCCTACTGCTTCAGTTGAGATCAATGCAATTACCGCACCCACCTCTACGACTGCATCTGCTTCAAAAAGAATTTTGCTTAGCACGCCTTCTGCTGGTGATGGAATCTCGGAATCTACCTTATCTGTAGCAATTTCCAATAAAGTCTCTTCATAGGCTACGCTATCTCCGACCTTTTTAGACCATTGGATAATGGTCGCTTCGGTAATACTTTCGCCCATCTTGGGCATTTTCACTTCTATTTGGGCCATGTTATTTTATTGAAAACGGGTATTTCATTGTGTAAATCAAATTTTATGCCTTGAAGTTGTTTAAGAATGTAGACTGAGATTAGTTGTAAGTGCTTGATTCTTAGGGCGAAGCTCTTTTTTATTTTCGTAGCCTTAGCTACGGAAACCAAAAAAGCTGAAGATCCTATGGATCAATGACTTGCAAATAAGCCAGCTATACATTTTTAAACAACTTCGTTGTGCGAGCAGTAATTTAGCCCGTTAAAATACCTCTTTTTTGACAAGTTTATCCAGACAGTTGATATTAATTTTACCACAAATTTAGGAATACGGTAGCTTGATAAAACTAAGTAGTCAAAGCTAGAGTTGTATTTTACCACATAGATACATAGGTCACATAGTGTGCCATGCTATGTGCCCTATGTATCTATGTGGTAAAATTGTCAACTACTTCTGTGGTTTAGATAAACTTGTCTACTTTTTACAAATTTAATTGAGTTTATAACTGCAATCAATTAATATTGTACATCAATTAATAAGTATGACTAATCAATTAGAAATAAGACATTTTGAATATTTTCTTGTTTTAGCAGATACTTTACACTATAGAAAAGCTGCGGAGAAGTTATTTATTTCTCAATCTGCTTTGAGTCAACAGATACAACGTTTAGAGTTGATCGTGGGTCAAGAACTAT
>CAKZUM010000628.1 GCA_937921525.1 uncultured Saprospiraceae bacterium | reverse complement strand
GAGGTTAGTTGTAAGTGCTTGATTGTTAGGACACAGCGTTTTTTATTTTTCGTAGCCTTAGCTACGGGAAATAAAAAAGGTGAAGTCATTAACAATCAATGACTTGCAAATAATCCAGTTATACATTTTTAAACAACTTCTATAAGTAATTGCTTCTCACAAGCATATCCCCCAAGTCATTTGCAATATTTTCATTTACCTCTAACATACCATCTATTTGTCTTTTCAAAAGTCCTGTACTGATGAATCGTTGCAAGATATGGATATATTTTTCATTAAAAGAAGCACCAAACAATCTGCGCAAACGATACTCATTCGTTCTTTTTTCTTTGAAAATAGTAGCTAGTAACAATGCGCCATTTGCACTCAAAAATTTAGGCAAAGGATAAGTTGCTACTCGATCATGAATCACCTGTTCCTCATTGACCTTTTTAATGGAGGCAGCCCAACGATTCAAAGCGTCTCCAATATTCCCATCAGCTGCATTACACACAGCCGCACTCATTTTAGCAAATGCCTCTGGCTCAACTTCCGCCCCCTCACTATCTACTAAGATCTTATGTGTTGCACCATGTCTGATCACAATGGCTTGTTGGATTTCATCCACACTCATATTGTCTAAGCGAATAACAGCTTGGAAAGAATCTTTTATAAGATGGGTTTTATGCAGGTGATCTTCTAACCATTTACTCATGGATACAATAAAAAATAATTGCGTTCCATGTAGGTTCATATGTTCTTGTAAATGTCGAACATTTTGACCTAAAGGGATAGTAGGATCTTGCCATAATTCTAGGTCATCAATCCACACCAAAGTTCTACTCTTGAGAGCTATCTTTCTTACAAAATCTAATGCTTCTTTTAAATTAGTAGTGGTCGTCCATTTTCTCCCCTCTGTGTTCATGTGCGTATTGGGGGTCAAACGAATCGTTTTTCTTGGGAAATATTTATTTGCTACTACATCTCCAAATAAAGACTTGCCAGACAAACGACTACCACTTAAAAGTACTGTTCCTCTATATCCCAATTCCCACTGATCTATCAGATTGTGAGTACGCTCCAGTTCTTGCTCTCTACCGACCCAAAAGGATTCTCCAATATACCCTTTGGTTTGAAAAATACTGGTGTACTGGTTATTGTCCGCCCGTACGTTACGATCCTCTATAATCCGAACAATTTTTTCAGAGTCACTTAGGTTTCCTTGTTCTGATACCTTATCTCTAAATCGCTTCAGTAGACTACCTGGCTTGCTTAGTTGGGTACGTGCTTTTTTCAATAACTTGTTTTCCCCTATGCTATATTGGCTGAGTGTTGATTGCAAAGAAACAGGTAAAAAGGCTTTCTCTGTATCATAAATACTAGATAATGAAAATGTTTCCCCTAATCGCTGATCAATTACTTGCTCTAGCTCCTTAATATTCGTCATCCAAGCATCTACCTTTTTGATCATTGCCTCTAAAGGCTGACAGTAACTGTCTTTTTCAAAATTGACAGATGTTCCCTCTTTCAGTTCATTGGCTAATAATACGGCCCTATTACGGACATTAACTAAAGACATCTTCATATTATGCTCTGCCCCTTCCGTCAATTCCCATATTTCATATAAAACAGGAACGATTTCTGAATCTAACCATTGGCGAGCATTCTTTTTAAAATTAGTTTCTTTGTACTGCACCATCCCGCCATTCGTATCTATTGGCACTTGCATTTTGGCCGCCAGATTGGCAATACCAGCATCTAAATCTTGGGAGAAGTTTGTAAAATGACTAGGAATACTAATTTTATTCTCTAGTTCTTCCAAATGGAGTGCTACCTTACCGGGCTTAGCCTCTATATGTTCTTCAATAAATTGTTTCGTATCAGTAGAAAGGACACGTAGTTGATCCAACTCGTGCTCGCAGGAGGAGATCGTTTCTTTTATTAATTGTTTAATTTCATGGAATCCCTTAGCCGTATTCTGAAGGCCGTTTTGTTGAATCTCCGCATTCTTACATTGCTTTGCGATTTGCTCAAATTGCGCCTGGTACATAGGCCAGGGATTTCGCTGAAATTGCCATTTCTTGATCTGTTGGAGACTTTTCCTATTCCCTTCCTTAAAGGTCGCTAAATATCGATCATAAAAGGATTGTAAATCTTCACTAGCATTTCTTAAAATATCTTTAGAGGCAGCTTGTAGTTTGCTTAAATTGGCCTTAGTTACTTTTCCATCTAGCTCCATCAATACGGCCTTTTGCTCTTGCAGTAGAATATCCCTCCACAAGAGTAAATATCCTTTCGCTTCTTCTAACCATAAATAACTCACCACATTAGGCCCTAAATGCCTAGCATCCTTAGTTTTTAGCCCTGAATGGGCTAAAAAGTCAGCGGTTGTTTGCCCTACATTCGCAATGGCGTCCGTTAAAGTACTAGCTCCATCTGCCAATGCGGCCTCATAAGTTTCAAAGGTTGCTGCTGCCACTACCTCTTGCAATGTACTTTCCAAAATGGAGTTAAATTGCGCCATTAATTGGGAACTATCATAAGTAGAAACTGTTGCCATTATTCAATTTTAGTAGTTAGTGCTTTAGAAGTTATTTTTAACTGATTTTTCACAGGCAATTTCCAATTGCTTTGGATTATGTGAGAAAATCTTACATCATATATCTTAAGCCTGCCTTCCAAGGAACGCGGGCAGGTCTTACCTCATAAATCAGTCTATTTTTGTCTAATAAGCAGATGTATGATGTATGATTTATGAATTCTGATTTATGATTTTCAGAACCAATTACCTTTGCCTTACAGGGAGCAAACCCCACAAATATACAAAAGTCGGCAAAATAGTAGCTCTGCGGACAAATTTAGACCTTGTGAACATTTTAATTTGAACCAAAAAAGAAACAAAAGAGCACAAACGTTAGATGATAGAAATTCCTTCATTTCCTTTGTTATTTTTTGTGGCTTTTATGATTCAATTGTTTTTTGTCAAGTAGTAGGTATTATACTAGAGACCAAGTAATAAGTCGATCATTGTTATCGTTTAATATATTTAAAATAAAATAATTCAATAGGTTCGTTGGATTGGTTCAGGATCATTAAAAATGTCTTACAGATGCAAAATAAAGTAATATAGTTGTCTTAATAGAAAAGGAGGACTAAATTTGCTATGTTTAAACTACAAAGCTCCACAAAAGTACCTTTACCATCCATCAATATTTGCAATACTGGACATTTTAAAGAGCAGAGAATAGAGAGCAAAGAACAGAGATGAATTTCGTTTAAAAAAATATGAAATTTCGTCATTTTTTAAACGAAATTTGTCTCTATTCTCTGCTCTCGGTTCTCTATTCTTCAAATGACCTACACGTAAACATCTGATTAAGAAACACTTGAAGTTGTTCGTAACAGCTTTATCATACTACTGGACATTGTTTAGAACAGAGAGCAGAGAAGAGAGA
>CAKZUM010000627.1 GCA_937921525.1 uncultured Saprospiraceae bacterium | reverse complement strand
AATAGCCATGCATAAGTACTATCTACTCTTCTTCTTTTCCTTCCTAAGTATACCAACTATTTTTTCTCAATTAACCACAGAAAAGCAAGCCATTATCTATTATAAAGATGGGTCTGTTTTTATTGGGGAGATATTGGCAGATAAAGGAAATAGTATAGAGATGATAGTTGCGACAGGAGATACCCTGCATATTGCTAAGAGGGACATCAAAAGAATTTTTCAATCCTCTAGAGATATTATCATGCATACCAGAGGAAAAATGCACTATACCTCTGGGCACTTTGTATCTACATCTATGGGCTTTGGTCTAAGTGAAGACCCCTCTTTTGATTGGGACTTAATAGTAGGTCGCCATTTGAATGAGAAGTGGTCTGTGGGAGTGGGCACTTCCCTTAGTTTTAATTCCGTTTGGAATTTCCGCGGCATTAGTGCGACTAATAATTTTATACCAATCTTTGCTTATGGTCGATATTATATTAATAAAAAAAGGGCTCGCTTATTTGCTTTTTCTAGATTAGGCTATGGAGTGCGTTCAGACTTAGGATGGGGCGATAACCATACGGGAGGCGTACATTTGCAGCCAGGTATAGGGCTGCATTTTGCAGCCCGTAAATCCATCCGATTTATCATTACTTTGAGTCAAATGCTCCAACATACCAGAGGGAGTAGAGTCGATTTTGATTTCCTTTCTAATCCAATTAATATTGATTATAACTTTTTTTATAATCGGACTATGTTGAAGGTAGGGATAGACATAAAATAAAACTAAGTAGTGTAACAAAAATAAGCATACAATTTTTGATGGTTTGATTGTTAGATAGTTTGATTGTTTACGAGACGTTGACAAGCAAGCCATCCGTTTTAAAGTTGTTCATTTATTTTTGTCAGACTACTTATTTTACTCTTACCTCTACCTCCCCCCACTTCGGGCTGCCCAACTCCAAACTTCTTTTACTAGGCATAGAGCTACTCATATAAACAGCATATTTTCCTTTCTCCAACTTCAAATCTCCATTATCCGTATAGGTAGAAAAATCGGAAGCATTCAATTCGAAGGATACTGTTTTAGTTTCATTGGGGTATAATTTGATTCTATCAAACTTTTTGAGCGCAACAATTGGATCATCAGTAGCTCTATTTTTCTTTGCAATATAGAGCTGCACTACTTCCTCTGCTGCTGTCTTTCCTTTATTGGTAACATTTACGCTTACGGTGATTTTTTTATCTTTAGAAAAAAGAGCCGAACTGCTACGAGCATTGTTGTATTGAAATTGTGTATAACTCAAACCGAAACCAAAAGGAAACAACATATCTTGACTAGCATATCGGTAGGTTCTGTTTTTCATATTATAATCTTCGTAAGGAGGCAAATCACTCATAGACTTTACGAAGCTAACGGGTAGTTTTCCAGAAGGGGAGGATTTTCCAAATAGCAAATCTCCTATCGCTTGACCGCCTTTTTCTCCGGGATACCAAGCATAAAGAACCGCATCCGCAATTTCATATACCTCAGGAATGGATATAGCACTTCCTCCTGTAATCACCACTATCAATTTCTTGTCTCCCGCCTTTTTACGCATCAAATTTAGATACTCAATTTGGTGAGGTGGCAAAGTGATATACTCTCGATCTCCCGCACTTGGCGAAGCAATTGCCTCCCCTTCTTCTCCTTCTAATAATTGAGTGATTCCCATACATGCAATGGTTACATCCGCTACTTGCGCTTCTTCTGAAAACCAATCCATTGGATTGACATTCTCTCTGTCCAATAGAGAACCTTGTACATATCGAATAGCCGTATGTTCAGAAACATTGTCTACAATCCCTTCCAAAATAGTTCTCATATCTCCACTCATGCCATAATAGTTGGCCAATAAAGCTTGCATATCCGTAGCGGTAGGCCCCGTTACAAAAACACTTTTGATGTGTGGGTCAAGAGGTAAGGTATTGTCCTCATTTTTTAATAAAACGATACTCTTTTGAGCTGCTTCATAAGTCAAATTCAAATGCTTTTGACTTCGTACCACTTCCTTAGGAATATAATCAAAAGGTACAGTTCCAACAGGGTCAAACAATCCTAATTTGAATCGAGTAGGCAATAGTTGTTTTAAATTTTTATCCACTTCTGCTTCCGTAGTCAATCCAGCTTTAATAGATTCTACGATAGCAGGGTAGGTATTTCCACAATTTAAATTGGTTCCTGCATTCAACGCTATTGCTGCTGCTTCCGTTTTGTTTTGCGCAATTCCATGTCCTTGATAAAAATCTTGAATAGCCCAACAGTCAGAAACATAATACCCATCAAATCCCCATTTTTTTCTCAAAATATCCGTCATTAAATAAGGGTGTGCGCAGCAGGCTGCACCATTTGTTCGATTGTAAGCACCCATGACTCCCTCCACTTTAGCATCTACGACCAACGCCTCAAAACCTGGCAAATAAGTATTCCATAAATCTTTTTGAGAAACGACTGCATCAAATTCATGGCGCAATTTTTCAGGACCACTATGAACAGCATAATGTTTAGCCATCGCTGCCACTTTCATATATTTCGGGTGGTCTCCTTGTAATCCCTTGACAAAAGCTACACCCATTTGTGAAATCAATTGAGGATCTTCTCCATAAGTTTCTTGGCCTCTTCCCCATCGAGGGTCTCTAAATAAATTCACATTAGGCGACCAAAAAGTCAATCCTGCATATCGGCTCATATAGCCAACCTTTCTGTTTTCGTTAAATTTAGCTCGTGCCTCATCAGAAATGGCAACACCAATACGGTGCATCAACTCCGTATCAAAAGTGGCTGCCATTCCTATAGCCTGAGGAAAAACGGTTGCTTTTCCATTCCGTGCTACTCCATGCAAACATTCGTTCCACCAATTGTATTCAGGTACTCCCAATCGGTCAATAGCTGGTGCTTCAAACATCAATTGACCAGCTTTTTCGGCTAGCGTCATTCTGTTAATAAGATCATCTACCCGCTCAGAAATAGAAAGATTGGGATTTTGGAAATCAAATTGTGGAGTTTGGGCAGTAACAATATTGGTTACTAATAAAAATACTATTGTAAGTCTACTTAAATTGCTCATAGTTCTTTTGAATTGGCGATTTAATTAAAATATAACACAGAAACAGTCTTTTAAATTTTCGTAGCCTTACAGGCTGACCGAGAATACTGTTGTTGGCAGACTTCCCAAGTTTTCAGAACTTGGTAAGTCTTGATTTTTAAACCACTTCTATTATAAAAACAACTTTTCATTTGCTTCGATAAAGGAACAAAAAAATCAGGGATATACAAACAACTTCTTTAAATATTTACAGGTATCGACAGCGTTTCCTCTCTTAAAAGTATACTTTCGTCTAGAACCATCCACCGAGTTGTCTGAAATTCCACTATTTTACGGCTAATTATCTTCATTTATGTTATATTTAAGGAATGGTTCATTAATAAATGTCGTTTTTATGCGCCGTTATTTTTTCTTTATGCAAGGCGAAAAACGTAGGCGATGCCTAGCATCGACGAGGCTTTTCAACGCAGCAGAAAGGAAAAATAACAAGTAGAAGAATGTA
>CAKZUM010000626.1 GCA_937921525.1 uncultured Saprospiraceae bacterium | reverse complement strand
AGAGCAGAGAATAGAGAGCAGAGAGTAGAGACAGGTTTCGTTTAAAAAATGACGAAACTCCATAGTTTTTTAAACGAAATCTATCTCTGTTCTCGCTTCCCCGCCCGCCTGACGGCAGTCGGGCTGGTCTGCTCTCTATTCCAAAAATGTCCAGTAGTATGCTTAAAAATGGACAAGTTTATCCAAAGACTAAAAGTAGTTGACCCTTTTAACTTCAAACTCAACTTCAAATAATGACGTTGACCTTAAAATAGGCTGTCAACATCTCGTTTTGAGGTTGAAGTTGAGATTGAATTTGAATTTTTTAAAAAACAACTGTCAACCATCTGGATAAACTTGTCTAAAAATGAATAGTTATCTATGATCACACTACTGGACATTTTAAAGAGCAGAGAATAGAGAACAGAGAATAGAGACAGATTACGTTTAAAAAATGACGAAATTTCGTCGTTCTCTGATCGAAATACGTCTCTACTCTCTCTTCTCTGCTCTCTGTTCTAAACAATGTCCAGTAGTGTGATCTATGATAAGAGGTCACCTTCATCTAAGATTAAACTCAATTCATCTAATATAAGGAAGTAACTAATCCACAACCCCTACATTTGGATTGTTTTTTGAACAATGAAAGATCAAGAGAACCCTTATTTTTGTTCTTTATTAAGCTTTTCAGAGAATAATCTTTACGACCAACCAATAAACTACTTGATAAGTACAATGGTTATTAATACTTTAGTAACCAAAAGTAATTTAGATAAATCTAATATAAGTTATACATTATGCAAATAAATTTGAAATTTTTGAAAGGCATCACTGCCCTATTAGCAATTGGCGTCCTAGGTGTCTGCATTTCTTGTGGTTCAGATTCTGAGCCTAGAGTCAATGTGAATATTAATGTGGACAAAAACGCTCCTGATGCTGCGGACGGTTTTGATTTAGAGCAGTTTCATAGACTCTTGCTGGAAGAAAAACCAGAATCGGGAGAGTGGGATGCAAAATTTCTAGCGGACTTAGTGAACAGAGAAGATATTAATAACTTAGACTTAGATCAAAATGGGGAAGTTGATGTTATTAGAATTGAACCATTTGGTGGCGGTGATAGTGCAGGTTTCGAACTATATACAAAGGTTAAAAGTGAGGAAGCAGGCGTGGAAGACCAAGAACAAACGATCGCTACTGTAGTAGTAGAAAAAGAAAGTGATAATACTGCTAGTTTGGCTGTTAGTGGAAACGAACAACTTTATGGTAATAATTGTCACTATCATCACGGAGGTATGGGCATGGGTTCTTATTTCTTTTTAGCTTATATGATGTCTCCCCGCTTTGGCGGCTACGGTGGCTATGGATATGGCGGCTATGGTGGACGAAGAACGGTCAGTAAAACTACTTATAATAAAAATATGCAAACTAGAAATGCAGCAAGTACCAACAAAGCACCTAGTGCAACAAGGTCTGCTACAGCGCCTAGTTCTGTTAAAAATTCTGCTGCCAAAACTAGAACCGCTAGTAATGTAAAAGCTGGTTTAAAGAAACCAACTAGCACGCAAAGAAAATTTCAAACACAGCAAAAAGCGAAGGCAGCAAGTGGTTTTGCTAAAAAGAAAACAGGTACTACAAAAAATACTTCTACGGGAAGAACTTCTACTTCTCGATCTAGAGGTGGGAAGTAATTTTTAAGTGTAAAGCCCCTAATTTATAAGGCGAATTTTACCAATCATTCGCATTAATAATCAAAAGATAATTGAAAGACAATAAAATCATAGAAAAAAGTCGCATAGCTCAACCCACACCCACTGTGTGGACCTTAACGGAAGAACAAAAGATCACCTATCAATCTTTGTTCATTCTCTATTTAATGGTTAAAAAAGAGTACCGATTTAGTAATGTGTTAAGCAGTAATCTTCGACTTGTTGAGGAGGCGATTAATTTTTTAGAAGATAAGAAATTAATCGACCACACCCCTGTAGAAGGAAAAATAAAAAAGATATTAGGTATCAAAGTAAGCCAAGAAGATCCAGATTGGATTTATAGCCCTACTCCTGCCGCAACGGATGTTATTAATCAATACGAACAGCGGTATATTGAGTTTTTGCGCTTCTACGATGTCTTTGCACATGTAGACCCACAGGAAGGCACCTTTGCCATGTCTAACATGGGAAAATTGCTAGTGGAAGAAGGAAAGGAGGAATGGGCCATCTATAAAAGTTTAGATCGGTGGCATGATTACCGCATCCCAGTAATGGTATTTAAAGGGCTTGATCCAAGAGAAATGATTTTCTTTTCTATGATGGCGGAAGGGCAGTTTGATCCTTCTGAAAAAGATGAAAATCATCAATGGGCTGTTCGATTATTTTCTGAGGACTTATGGTTAGAAATGTATCAAATTCTGAACTCTGCTCCACGATGGGAAGATCAAGGCGCTGAAGGGGTCAAACCCAAGAAGATCATGAAAACGATCATCAAAATGGGTGCTGCAATAGTGAAGGAGCAATTTGAATATGTGAATAAAGTTATAGACGATAATGATACTTCTGGCTCTCACCGCTCCGATAATGATGACTATACAACTACTGTTATAGAAGAATACTATGATGATCCTGTCTATTATGGAGGGGCTTATTATACACCCTTTAGTAGTCCGATGTTTTGGTTGGGGATGGCGTTCCTAATATAGTAAGAAACGACAATTTTATTCATCCGATTGACAATTGAGTTTATATGGTATTTATCGATCAGTCTGCAACGAATCTTCAATTGGCACTGTACAGTGGGGATGTAGACTTATCTCCGCTCAATATTATCACAGAAACGACCCAACAGCTCTCCCCTACTCGATCTCTTCAAGTGGGAATCATAGGTGCTAGTCACTTTATAAAAATTCGATACGGTGCTAACTTTTTTACGGAAATTTT
>CAKZUM010000625.1 GCA_937921525.1 uncultured Saprospiraceae bacterium | reverse complement strand
CTTAATTTCAGAAGTCAGAAATCAGACCGTTCCAAAATACTTTGGAACTTTCAGAGGTCAGACTTATGATCTTAATTGTACGCTTTTATATAAATTTATAAACCCCTTTTAAGAACGCCTGTTCTTGGAAGGGGTTTTTGTATTAAACAAATGATCGATTGAATTAAAACAAACTTTACAAATGAATGGCTAACCACGGAGTGGTTGAGCAAGAATAACCTCGGATGTAATCCGAGAACTTTCGATGTCAACATCTAGCAACTACAGCGTAGTTGAACTCGAATATAGCCTACTAATACCTACTTGTATAATCATATTGTAGTTTTTCGTTCTTTAATCAGCTACCCAACTTTGTTTTACACGCATTTCATTTTTATCTTTGGCAATTATCAATTATTCTATTAATCTATTAATTCCAAGATATGTTTTTTATAAAAAAGCAGTATTTGCTACTGTTTACCATTCTATTATTCGTAAGTGCTTGCAACACCGTTAAAGTATCTCCACAGCAAGTAAAAGTGACCCCCTTACCAACATTATTAAAGAAGGCCTTAACGGCACATGGAGGGCTAGCCAAATGGCAAGCAATGAATACCCTAGAATATACCTTAGAAAGACAAGAAAAACCAGAAAAACATATCATTGATCTTCAAAGTAGAAAAGTGTTGTTAAAGCATGATAATTATCAACTAGGATTTGATGGAAAAGAGGTATGGGTCAATCCAAATATAGCAGCCTTTGGAAAAGGGTCTCCAAGATTTTATCATAATCTATACTTTTATTTTTATGCTATTCCTTTTGTATTAGCCGACCCCGGTGTTAACTATGAAGTATTACCACAGAAGGAATTGAATGGTCAAACTTACAATGCACTCAAAGTCACTTATGGAGAAGGCGTTGGAGATGCACCAGATGACTACTATATCGCTCACTTTAATACAGAGACCAATTTAATGGAATGGCTATTATATACCGTAACTTATTATTCTGGAGAAAAAAGTGAAAAATTTAATGCGCTTCATTATGATTGGCAACAAGTCAACGGTCTGACCTTGCCAAGTAAACTTACGGGGTATAAGTATGAAGATGGAAAAATTGGTGACATGAGATATACTAGGCCATTTACAGATGTACAAATAAAGTCTACTAAAGTAAATTCTAGTATCTTTGAAATGCCAAATGGTGCAGAAATTGATCCATTAATCAAGCATTAAATTATAGAAGTCAGAACATTTTATTACAACTACGTTTACTAAACCTTTGAGGTTTAGTAAACGTGTACTTTCAAATATAGAAGGTATTTTCATATTGTTACAAATTCAATTTTTCACAAATAAACATGCCACAAGAAGAAAGAGTATCGAAATACAGAGATCCCGAATTTCCAGACATTTTTAGAGACTTACCCACTTTGGGTTCTCAGCTAGAGTGTCCAAATTGTAGTGCTGAGATTTTTTCAGATGATATAAATATTGATAAAGCAATTGCTAAATGTACCAACTGCAACGCTGTATTTCCATTTGAAGATGATATTAAGAAAAAGAAATGGGGCCGTAGAAGAGCAGAAATATTTCAACCCGAAGGAATAGAAATGTTCCGGTTACGAAACGAATTAAATATTGATTTTAAGTGGCAAAATGTAAAGTCAACGCATTGGTTTATGGTTTTATTTACCATTATGTGGAATGCGATGCTCATACCTGCTGCTGTCAGTGCCATCTTGAGTGGACAGCTTATGGCATTGTTATTTATGAGTATACATTTGGCAGTTGGGGCTGGCTTGGCATTTAATTTACTAAGCAATTTTATTAATCGTACGTACCTAACGGTAGACGCTTATAATTTATCAATCGAGCATCGCCCCATCAGAAATCCATTTAAGCCTAATGAAGAAATACCCGTCAAAGAGATAGATCAACTGTATGTAAAACGGTATGTACCTAGCACCACGAATGGTGTACCCTCTCATGGTCATGCGATTATGGTTATTTTAAAAAATGGTCGTCAATTAAAATTGATGGATGGAATGAAAAATCCAGACAAAGCACTTTATATTGAACAAGAAATCGAGTACTTTTTAAAAATAGAAGATAGAAAAATACCAGGAGAGGTGGTCTAAACACTCTGCCAACAAAACAAAACGATGACTAATTTTTTAAACGCTATCTCGTCCTTACAATTATTATCATTAGCCTTTTTAGGGATTCTTTTTTTACAATCAGGCTTAGATAAAGTATTTAACTACAAAGGAAATTTAGAGTGGCTTACTGGGCATTTTGCAAAGAGTCCCCTCAAAAAAACCGTAGGATTATTAATGCCAATCATTACAATTTTAGAAGTGGCAGCAGGTGTTTGTTGCTTTATCGGAATTATTCAATTGATTTTAAACGGGTCTACTAGAATTGGGTTGATCGGTGCCCAACTGTCTGCTTTGTCTCTATTAGCTTTATTTTTTGGGCAACGAATGGCACAAGAATATGAAGGGGCGGCATCTTTAGTTGGTTATTTCTTGATTAGTATGGCTACCATTTATTTAATGCAATAGGAGTATAGCAATTCTATAAAATTAGTGTTATTTCAAAGTAAAAAACTAGCATCAAAAGCCAAAGGCAAAATAGACAAACCCGATTCAAAAATATAGACCTCTCCTTTCATTCCTTGCGTGATAATCCGAATGGCTTGTTTCTGTTTTTGTTCCACTTCACAAATGACTTGCCGACAAGCACCACAAGGCATCGCAGGTTCTCCGATTATTTTTTCCGCATGTTGAATCGTTACTGCCAATGTGTGAATAGCTATGTTGGGATAGATAGATGCCGCTGCCGCTAGTGCAACTCGTTCCGCACAAAGACACAAAGGATAGGAAGCATTTTCCTGATTACTACCACCTAAGAATTGTCCATTTTCTAATAACAAACCAGTACCTACCTTAAAGTTAGAATAAGGAGAATAGGAATATTGTAAATGCGTTTTAGCGAGGCTCAATACTTTTTGATCTGCTGGTGTCAAATGCAATTCGGAAGGATACGCTTCCCATTCCAAAAGTTGTTTTTTCTTATTCATTTTATTTTTTGATAAAGAAGTTGTTTAAAAAGGTCATTCAAAAAATCCTGTTTATTTGGTCATTCGCCTATAAAAGCAAAATAAATTTACGGTCGTTATAAAAAACATTTTTTTATTCTTATTTCCTTATACAAAAGTAATCATTCCTAAAATAGCAGAAAAAAGCTGGTATAAATTTAGATGACTATTTATGTAATAATACAAGAAGATTTGTTTATTTTACGGCACAGAACGGTTAACTTGAACCTTATGAAGTTGTTAAAAATGTAAGCTTAAACAACTTCAATACTTTTTAGTGGAAAAGTAGGTCAAGGAAATAAATATTTTTTTTTTAAAAGCCCACTACATACTATGAATAATATTTTAATACTAGGTGCAGGTAGATGTTCCGGGGCAATGATCGACTACATTTTAGACGAGGCATTGAAGAATGGTTGGTATGTTACTGTTGGGGATATGGACCCTAATACCGCCAACGAAAAAATCAAGAATCATCCGAATGGAAGAGGTACCTGGTTAGATGTAACAAAGGTAAATGATCGAAGAGATTTAATCACAAGAACAGATGTAGTGGTGTCTTTATTGCCAGCACATTTACATTTGGAAGTTGCGCATGATTGCATCAAATTAAATAAACAATTCATTACCTCAGCTCATGTTTCTCATGAGCTATATCGACTAGGAGATGAGGCTAGAGATAGAGAGTTAATATACACTGGTCAGATGGGACTTGATCCAGGTATTGGTCACATGATGGCTCGTAAACAATTGGATGAATTACGAGCAAAGGGAGCAACTATTACCTCCTTCCGATCTTATTCTGGTGGCTTAGTCACTCCAGATAATTTGAAGAATAATCCTTGGAAATACAAATTTACATGGAACCCACGAAACGCCGTTTTGATGGGGCAAGGCACTTCTCAATATTTAGATAATAAAAAGCTAAAACACATTCCTTATAATAATTTATTTGAATCTTATCATTTAGTAGATATAGCAGGTGTAGGTTCTTTTGAGGCTTATCCCAATAGGGATTCTTTATTGCATAAAGAGGTATATGGGCTTACTGGTATTCCCTCGGTGATGCGGGGTACGCTACGCTATCCTGGTTTCTGTGATGGTTGGAATGCCTTAGTTAAGTTAGGTTTGACTGATGGTTCCTACCCTATTCTGAATGCAAAGAATATGACTTTCCATGAATGGATAGATGCTTATGTTAGTAACGAACCGGGTAGTTCAATAAAGGATCGGACCGCCCACAAATTAGGAAAATACGCCAATTCAAAAGTTATGAAACAACTAGAATGGCTTGGTTTATTTAGAAAGAAAAAAATTAATTTCCGTACCGCAACTCCTGCCCTCCTACTAGAAAAATTATTACAAGATAAATGTGCGTTACAAGAAAAAGACAAAGACCTTGTGCTCATCCAATTAGAATATAAATATGAATTAGATGGAGAGAAAAAACAGCTCATCTCTACGCTAAAGATGGAAGGAGAAAACGCAAAGAATACAGCTATCGCAAAATATATTGGACTACCTATTGCCATCTTTGTAAAGATGGTTATGAATAATACTATTAAAGATACGGGGATCAATGTGTCTATGAAAAAGGAAATTTACACCCCTGTCTTGGAAGAGTTAAAAGAACATGGGATTGTGTTTAATAATACAGCTATTTAATTGACGGTAGATGTAGCTAGCTTGGGTAAATCATACATCAGATATCTGACATCATAAATCATATATACATCTAGCTCAAATCATGATGGATATATATGACGAATAATTTTACCAATCAAAAAAAGTTAACTCACTTCTTCCACCACTTATCCACATACTCGATTTTCTGCTTCGCCATTTTATCCAATAAAGCAGCAGGATCACTATCAATTAAAATACGATCTCTATGATAATCTTTTAAAAAACCTTCCTCTGTCATATGCGCAATATGCCGAATGAGGTGGTCATAAAATCCATTAATATTTAATAAGCCTATCGGATTTGTATGCAAGCCCAACTGCTGCCAAGTAAATATTTCAAACAATTCATCCAATGTCCCTATCCCCCCTGGTAACGCAATAATACCTTCTGCAATATCTGCCATTTTTTGTTTTCTTTGATGCATGGTATCCGTTACAATCAATTCTGTAATTCCATAATGAGCGACTTCTTTATCTTCTAGAAATTTAGGAATGGTACCAATTACTTTTCCCCCTTTCTCTAAGACGGCATCTGCTACTACACCCATTAAGCCTACATTACCCGCACCATATACCAGCGTAATGTCTCGCTCCACAAATAAAGTTCCCAACTCTTTTGTTACTTCTGTATATATAGGATTGATACCAGAAGAAGAACCACAGAAAACTACTATACTTTTCATTTTTTAATTTTTTAAGAATTAGTACATATTTTTTTACCACATAGGTACATAGATCACATAGCCTGTCTAACTATGTGGCCTATGTACCT
>CAKZUM010000624.1 GCA_937921525.1 uncultured Saprospiraceae bacterium | reverse complement strand
GATATTCTCAATATATTCTTTACTGCAGGACATCCGAATTTAGAAGATACTAAAGACATTATCTTATCACTCGAAAAAGCGGGGGTGGATTTGATTGAAGTGGGCATTCCGTATTCCGACCCCTTAGCAGATGGCCCGACCATCCAAGCTAGTAGTATGAAGGCTTTGAAGAATGGAATGACGGTTGAGTTATTATTTGAACAAGTAAAGGCGGCCCGAGCCTATACAGAAGTTCCATTGATATTAATGGGAAATTTCAATCAAGTGATGCAGTTTGGCGAGGAACGGTTCTTTAGGAAATGTAAGGAAGTGGGGGTCGATGGGTTGATATTACCTGACTTACCGGTCTATGTATTTGAGGATAAGTATAAGCAGTATTTCGATGAGTTAGATTTACGAATGACTTTTTTAATCACGCCGCAAACGAGCGAGGCGCGTTTACGGCAAATAGATGCTTTGACTAAGGGGTTTATTTATATGGTTTCTAGGTCTTCTATTACGGGGGCTAAGTCTGATATTACTCAAGCACAATTGGCTTACTTTAATCGAGTGAATGATTTGCAATTGAAGAATCCTAGATTGATTGGTTTTGGTATTTCTAATCATGCTACGTATGCTAAGGCTTGTGCGTATAGTAGTGGAGCTATTATTGGGAGTGCTTTTATTAAGACTTTGGAGCAGGCTGGGGATTTGGATGGGGCTATTCAGGAGTTTGTGGGGATGGTGCGGGGGGAAGCGGAGGTGGTGTAGGTGTGTGTCTTTCCCATGACTTCGTCATGGGGTACAGGATGTCGTCCCGTTGGGACTGGTTTTGTGGAGGGTTCCCACGACTTCGTCATGGGGTACAGGGTGTCGTCCCTTTGGGACTGGTCGTGTGGGATGTTTCCATGACTTCGTCATGGGTTACAGGGTGTCGTCCCGTTGGGACTGTTCTTGTGGAGGGTTTCCATGACTTCGTCATGGGGTACAGGATGTCGTCCCTTTGGGACTGGTCGTGTGGGATGTTTCCACGACTTCGTCATGGGGTACAGGATGTCGTCCCGTTGGGACTAGTCTTGTGAGGTTTGGGATTTGTTATTTGGGATTTGTTATTTGAATAACATGATTAGCTATGTCTTGAGCTACAGCTACTTTTGTTTTTAGGGGGAATGCTTTTACTTGCTTTTCGGTAATGAAGGTTACTTTGTTGGTATCGTGTTTGAAGCCTGCTCCTTTGTCTTGTAAGGAGTTTAGGACGATCATGTCGAAATTCTTTTTCTTTAGCTTTCCTTTTGCGTTTTCTAATTCATTGTTGGTTTCTAAGGCGAAGCCTATAATTACTTGGTGTTTCTTTTTTACCTTTCCTAGTGCTGCGGCAATGTCTTGGGTGCGTTCTAAGGGAATAGTTAGATCAAAATCTCCTTTCTTTAATTTTTTATCAGCTACTGTTTTTGGACGATAATCGGCTACGGCTGCTGCCATAACGGCAATATCTGATTGGCCAAAATTCTTGGTCGCGGCATCGTACATATCTTGTGCAGTTTGGACTCGTATTAATTGCACATTTGTTGCCTCTGTAGAAAGGTTAGAAGGGCCTAAAATTAGTTGTACTTCTGCTCCTTGCAGGGCTAAGGCTTCTGCTATAGCAACGCCCATTTTTCCAGAGGAACGATTGCCGATAAAACGTACAGGGTCGATTGGTTCATAGGTAGGGCCTGCTGTTACAATGGCTTTTTTGCCTTTTAAGGGAAGTTCTTGAGTGGAAGAGGTAGGCGTGGCTCCGTTATTTAGAAATGTTCCTATATGTTTTACAATATCTTCTGGCTCGCCCATTCTGCCTGCTCCGACTAAACCACTTGCTAACTCTCCATGTCCTACAGGTATGATATGGTTGCCATAGGAAATCAGCTTGTCAATATTTCCTTTGGTACTTGGATGCGCCCACATATCTAAATCCATTGCTGGGGCAACGAATACAGCACATCTAGCCGATAGATAAGTGGCTACAATAATATTATCGCTGATCCCATTAGCCATTTTACCTAATGTAGTCGCAGTGAGCGGTGCAACTAGCATTACATCTGCCCATAGCCCCAATTCAACATGGTTGTTCCAACTTTCCCCATTGTGGACATCTGTAAATACTGGTCTTTTAGATAGAGTAGATAAAGTGAGTGGAGAGATGAAGGTGGTAGCAGACTGAGTCATCAGAACTTGTACTTCTGCTCCAGCTTTGATTAGAAGGCGAGTTAAGAAAGCAGCTTTATAAGCGGCTATACTTCCGGTAATACCTAGTACTATTTTTTTTCCTTTCAACATTTTTTTAAATGATGGATGAAAAATGAAAAATGATGAATAAGTATTCATCATTCATCATTTTTCATTTCTCATTCTTTAAAACTTCTCTTTCTTCCCTTCATTGTAGCGGTAGTAGAGTTCATCATTCGTGTACTCATTCATTGCTATGATTACAGGATTCGGCAATCTTTCATAGAATTTAGAGATTTCGATTTGCTCCTTATTCTCATGAATTTCTTCTATGGTATCTGAGCTTACAGCGAACTCTTCTAATTTATTATGAAGTTCATACTTTAAATCTACAGACAATAGATTAGCTCTTTTAGAAATAATAGCTAATGCTTCGTAGATATTTCCAGTGTTTTTGGCTAAACCAGCAACGTCTCTAGCACGTATGTTAGGATCTAGACCTTGAACTTTCGTTTTTATATCCGACATTATCAATCTTTTTCATGCCATTACGGGCATCAGTTAGAAAATTTTTAACTTCTTGCGTTTTATTACTCTCTGGGTATTTTTTTATAAATTCACTCGCTTTATCCATCACTGCTTCGAATCGTTCTTTTTTCTTTTCAAAAACGCTATTCTCTGCTAATAGATACGCAGACTTAACAATTAGGTGGCGAATATTTTCGTGATTCTTTGAATCAGGATAATCTTTCAACATATTTTCAAACACTCTCGTAGCGGATTGATACTGCTTTGTATCATAATATAGTTGCCCAATTGAAAATTCTTTTTGCTCTAACTTTATCCGCATTTCATCGATCAAGCGATTACACTCTGCTACTCGTTCACTATTTGGATAGGTATTCACAAATAATTGAAAACCATCAATCGCTTTCATGGTATTCGATTGCTCTAACCTAAATATTGGAGATAGTTTATAATAAGAATAAGCAGACATATACTCTGCTTCTTCCTTTAATGGACTATTACCGTAAGTTGCCACAAAGTTCTTGAAATAGTAGGAAGCTAGCACATATTTCTCTTGATAGTAATGCGTGTACGCATAAGAAAAATAAACTCGCTCTGCTTCTGTTTTACCTCTTAAACTATTGATAACGAGTTCAAAAAGACTCTGTGCCTTGTTATAATCCTCTTGCTCGTAGTATTCAAATGCTTTTTTGATTAAAAAGTCAGAATCTGGATTCGTCCTAATTTTTTCAAAATCACTCTTGCATGCACCTAGTAATATAATAGAACCAAGTATTATGCTAAATATCGTTTGCTTTATCATAGGTTTGCAAAATTAATCTTTTTTTGCGATTAGTTTCAAAACTAATTGACAAGGTACTAGCTTTATAACTTACTTCGTTCTAATTACGTATTTGTTGACTTTTATTTAACGTTTCCTTGCACTGTTGGACGTTGAATTAGAACAGATAATTTTTTTATATAAACTGCCTTAGGAATGGTGAAATAATAAACTTACATTCTTCTGCTTGTTCTTTTTCCTTTCTACTGCGTTGAAAAGCCTCGTGATAGCTAGGCTATCCCTACGTTTTTCGCCTTGTAGAAAGAAAAAATAACAGCGCACAAAAACGCA
>CAKZUM010000623.1 GCA_937921525.1 uncultured Saprospiraceae bacterium | reverse complement strand
GTTATCCATATCTGCGTCTATGGGGGCAGATTCTCCACAAGTCCAAGAACGTAAAACATTATTTAAACCATAGAAAGATCGACAACTATTATCTGGAAAGCCACTACACCATATCCGACCATCTGCTACATACAAAACTGGATTGCTGTTAGGAATTTCTACAAAAATAAAAATTTGACCAGAGAAAGATGTGTATTCTGTGACTGTTCCCCCATTACAATTGTTAGGGTTTACAACGGATGATAACCAAGGGTAATCGTCAAATAATGGTATTGAAATATTATTAGAACAGGCAGATAAAATAGCTACCTCCGTAGCACAAGTTGTTGCATTTTCACTAATACTTCTTGGCCCGTCACTAGCAATATAATCACAAATACTTTGTATAGCACAGAATGATAATTGGGGAGAATTTAGCAAAGATAAACTCGTAACAGTACTGGAATTTACATTATCCAATCCAGATAGACTTGTCAATTGTGCATTATTTTCAATTTGAATAGTTCCATTTAGCGTTGTCAGATTAGCTAAATTTTGAATACTATTCAATTGAGGATTATTGGTAATAATAAGCGAACCATTTATGTTTCTGATGGAATCAATGCCTTGCAAATTTTGAAGGGTAGGTTGGTTACTAATTTCAAGATCGCCATTAATGGTATTTGCTGAACCTAAGTATTCTAGGTTAGTCAGTTGAGTAGCCCCATTGATTCTTAAGGATCCATTGATGGTGTCAAGTACAAAGGTGCTGCGAGAAAATAAGCCCGTAAGATTGTTGTTTTCTCCAATCATAATATCCCCACCTACTTTTCTTAATCTGAAAAAAGAATGTAAATTTGCTATTTGAAGATTGTTGTTGACAACAAGATTTCCTTCTATAACACTTAAATTATTAAGACCATTTAAGTTAAGTGAATTATCGTTATCCGTAATAATTAAATCACCTCCAATTCTTCCTATATTTTCTAATTTTTCAATGTTGGATATACTACTGCCAGAAGCAATGGTGAGGTTACCAAGTATCTCTCTACAACCCGGATAATTAATAATAAAGCTATCCACTTGACTTTGTCTACTTAAAGTCAAATCTACTGGACAGCCCACACACGGACAGTCAGAATCTTCACAATCTACTAGTCCGTCTTTGTCATTGTCTAATCCATCCGAGCAAGCTTCTGGAGTGTTTTCTGGAATGGTGGCTACTACGTTTATACTTGTAGATGGATGAAAAAATTGACAGGGTCCTGTAGTAGATATTCCTACGGAATATCTTCCATTTTGTGAAAACTTATGTACAAGAAAAGGGTTTGAGCCACTATTAAAAGTAGTCCCATTTATATTCCAACTATAATTAGTAATATAAAGACTATTAGCTTGGTCTGCACTAAAAGTATAGGTCAAACCATCGTCTGCTACTTCATAGCTGACGGTTGTACTAGTAGAAATAATTTCAATTTCATGGCTAGTACTATCAACGCAACCATCAGGAAAAGTTGCTTTTAGTTTGACTACATAAATTCCAGGTTCATTATAAAGTTCATTTCCAGTAAAAATAGAAACTGGATTTTCTGTTGCAAAACCTGAAGTACGACCATTCCCATAATCCCATTCAAAAGAAAGGACGTCCTCTCCTCCAGATGTAAAAAATATTATTGGATTTCTAGCACAATATTTATTATCAGGCAAACGAGGAGTTTGTGGAATAATTTCTAAATTTCCACAACGAGCAAACGCACACTCTTCATCCAATAGATCAACCAATCCATCGCCATCATTATCAATTCCGTCTGAACAAGCTGTTAGGGTATTTTCGATATTAGTCGGAGGTGCTTCTATTATTTCAATTGTCTGACACTGTGTGTTTGTTTGCTCACAATTATTGGAAACAATCAAACAAACTTCGTAGCTTCCAGCAGGAGGCAAAAGGACCCTATTGTCAATAATCATTTCTGGCATATTGAAAGTCCACTGTTGATCGACAATTTCTCCTGTTGAACCATTTGTAAATAGAATACTATCTGAGGTAATGGTATAAGTAAACGCAGCTCTTATATTTGTGAATGTTGGAGATACGGTATATTCCAGTTCCCTAACACAATTATTAGCATCTGTTACTGTTAAGATTTGTTGACCAACATACCGATCTTCACTAATAAAAGTACTACTTGTATGCTCACCATCTGCTGTCCAGTTATATTGATAAGGAGGAGTGCCTCTACTAGGAAGTGCCGTATATCTAGTCAAGCCACAATCAATGCTAACATCTGACATACTTAAAAGTAGACGATCACAGTCAGAAGCATCTGGTACCTCTACCGTCAAAGGATGACTACATCCATTCCCGACTATATCTACTACTGTTAAGGAATAAGTTCCAGCAGGTACATTACTCGCAACAAAATTATCTGTGCCTCTGAAGAAAGTTAAATTGTCATCTGTCTGTATTTCATAATTCCTTAAATTTGGAATTGTACCTGAAAAATTTATCCATATACGACCATCTTCTGTACTCTCATTAGTTGCTGGATTTAATCCAACAAAAAGACCATAGCTATCACAGCAGCCAGCCTCTCCATTTGACAAGATACATTCACAATTTGGGTCCTCCCCATCTATCGCTCCATCCCCATCATTATCTATTCCATCAGCGCAGGTAGTACTGGTATTTTCTGGGACTGATGCGCCTACCATTATATCTTGAAAACTGCTAGATTCACATACTCCTTTTTTCGTCAAGCGGACTCTATAAGTACCGGGGGTAGCATAAGTATAACTTGTTTGCGGAGTTAATCCCGAAGCAACAGCTCCATCTCCGAAGCCCCAATCATAGCTGGACACATTAGATATATCCGTATCATCAGCATTTAAATTAATTGTATTTCCTTCTAATGTATAGCTAAATGTGGAGGTAGGATCACCAATCACTAATTCGGTTGATGCAGTATCTAAACAACCGTTTTCATAACTTAAAAATACTTGAATGATATATGTGCCGGGTGTATTATAATCTACGAATGATTGGAAGTTACCAGAATTTTCCATAGGGCTTCCATCTCCGAAATCCCAAGAATAATCCACGGCGGTAGCATCTGTCTCTAATACAAATAAAGAGGAAGGACAAGCATTACCACTGATAGAATCAATAGTTATCGTAGCGGAAGAAGAACAGACAGGCGGCGTAATTGGATTACATACTGCCATTAATTCAGTTGAGGAATTACAGCCTGCTGCGTTATTATTAATTAATAAATCGGACTCGGATTTTGTATTAATAATAGCACACAAATTGTTATCGTCACAGGTGCCAAGATTTTCGTTATCAAAGATAGATATAGTTTCTCCAATATAATTAAGGCTAAAGAAATCTTCTAAATTATCTAGTAATGGTTGATTGGAAATTTGCAGACTCGATTCGATTCTTTCAATATTATGAAGACCGTTTAAAGAAGGTAATTTAGGATTACTAGATATGACTAATTTGTTTGGGATGTTGGTCAAGCCAGACAATGCGCTTATATCACGTAGTTCTAAATTTGCAAATAAATTCAAATCAAATCCAATTTGTGATAACTGACTTAAAGCGGATAGATCAACTAAATTGATGTTGCTTACGATATATAATCCTCCACCTATTCTTGTTGAATGGTGCAGCCCTTCTAGGTCAACTAATCTTGTACCTTGAATAATTAGATTATTTTCAATATGAGTAATATTGGGCAAGTTATTTATATTGGTTATAGGGGTAGTACTAACTCCTTGCTCAATAGAAAGAGTACCATTGATACGAGTACAATTAGGATAATCTTTGGCAAAGGCATCTATATCATCTTGAGAAGTTAAGATTACATCTCCTTCTGGACAAATCATCTCCGCTTCACATTGACAAGTAGCGGTATCAAAACTTTCTCCGCTTGGACAAGCTGGTGCGCTAATCGGAATAATTGTCGTTGTATAGGTGTAGCTATTCTGTGGGGCATTCTCAATATTGGAAATAGTGATGGTATATTCTACGTCAGTTGATTCATTCGTTAAAACTTCGGAAGGTTCCCATACAATAGAATTGTCTGCATAAAAAGTAATATTCTGTTCTATTATCGAATTAGATATAACCGAACCAGAACCAGTCGTAAGGCTAACTTCTGCATTCGAAAAATCTGCGCCAGGAATACTAAAGGACCATCGACTAGGAACTAATGGCTGGGGCATAAATCCTGCAGGCGGATAAGCGATAAATTGATCATAGGTTGGGAGTACGGTGTTATTGTCAATGACATACATCGCATTAAAACGAGTGGAGGTAGCTATTCCCATCTCTTGAGCACCAGAATATAATAGCCATCTTCTATGGGCTACCGCTTCATTGAAATCTCCGTCATCCCTCATGTATCTATCTATAGGTCCTCCGAGGTTCCAGTTAGGAAAAGAAAAGGCGATGTTAGATCTCGAGGCAGCTTCTATAGCATCTGCCGAGGTACAGGCCCAAGTATTACAAGGTGCGCCATTCGTTCCGCCGCAATGACTAAAATTATTTTCTGCCTCATACATCAAGACAGCGGCCATGGCTTTATTATTTTTTACAGTTTCCAAGGTAATAGGATTGAGTCCTCCTACTAACTCTCTGTAATAATTTATCTTTTGCAAATGTTTAGCTCTTACAGATGCTGACATTGTTCCAACAGAACAGTCCGTGGGATTACCTGTCCAATTTAATTCTGCATCTGTAAAATTAGCAGTCAGATATTTATTTTGATAATTATCAATAACGGTTTGCCTTGGGCATTGAGCGGCTAATTGATAGGTAAGAAAAAGA
>CAKZUM010000622.1 GCA_937921525.1 uncultured Saprospiraceae bacterium | reverse complement strand
GAGGTGTCTAAAACTTTGCCTAAAGGGGTACATTTGGCTTATGATGGGTTGGAGTTGGAGGTGTAGAGATTTGGAGGCTTTCTGGCGGAAGCTAAGGAATATTGAACACTGAGTCACAGAGAACAAAATCTATTCAGTGACTCTGTAACTCAGTGTTCTTAGAAAAATGGCGTTGCTCTCTGTATCTCTTAATTTTTCATCACTTTTCGACTTATCAAATCCGTATCATTGATTCGTAAGACTACCAGATAAATACCATCAGGTTGCTCAGAAATATCCACCCTTTCAACCAAGTCTTTTTGAACATTTTCAAACTGTTCTGACTGGACCAATCTACCATTATTATCATATACCTGAATTTGTAAATTTTCTACTGGCTGTTTAAAATTAGCTTTGATAGATAGGGCAGAGGTACTCACAGGATTAGGAAATAAGGCTAAATCATTGGAATTTATAAAATCCTCAATAGCCACTTGGGTATCTTGTATACGCAAGTTGTCAATAGCCCAACCCCAGCCAAAAGCAAAAGGATCAGAGAATAATCGGAATCGTATAAATACAATTTCTCCCGCTTTGAAATTGCCATTCTGTGTCATGTTAATGACTCTGGGATTAAATAACTCAGGACTTCCAACAGCACGGGAATTTTGACCAACGATATTACTATTATAGGCCGCAAACCATTTGCCCACTGCTCTAGAGTCATAGCCATCTAAAAACGGAAACCATTCTGTACCGTCTAATCTTCTTCCTTCTACGATTACATAATCCCAGAATTCTAACTCGGTATAAGTTGTTCCACTTTCCCCAGGTTCTACTAAAACAATTTCATCAAATTCAATTAAAGGATCCCTGTCTTGGATAAGAATTGGAATGTTTAACTGATAGGTAAAATTTAAGGTTCTTTCTTGCCCAGCATTGGTATATGGATGATCTGATTGTATAGCCACATCCGTAAAACCAGTTGGTTGACCCGTTGCAAAACCATTCCCACTAAAATCAGAACTTCTCGTATTGAAGTCGTTAAAATAGGAGGCACTAAAATCAAAAGTTTCTGAAATATTAATTTCGTACAGTCCTGTAGCAGGGAGTATCGTTTCATTTTTATTAACACTTTTGTCTACAGCTATAATTCGGTATTCTAATTTATCTGTAGCGGCTAATGGTTCTTCTAGCTCTATAGCTCCGACAAATAGATTGTCCCTAAATTCATCTGTAAAATCTCTTATGAACCTGTTTGTCGTAGATCGGAGAACACCGTTAACGTAGTATTCGATATAAATAGAGTCGATTCCAGAATAAAAGTCTGTAACAATTGCATCTACTGGTATCAAGGTAGTTTTATCATCAATATTTACCACAGCATCATGATCCATTACAGGGAAAAAATCATCGGGTTCATAAAAACTGATATAAAATAATGGATTGGGAGCATTAGCTGGAAATTGTAACTCTATATTCCGATCATCTACGAGCGTAAAATAATATTGAAATCGAGTTTGCTCATTAGGAGCAGGGATAGTAGCTGTAAACTCATTAGGTATAGAACTGCCCTCCATTGGGAGCGTTGTAACTGTTTGAAAAGAATCTTGAGAATAATGTAAAAATAGGGTATTAGGATTATAGCCAATTTCGGAAACTACTTCCGCATTAACAACATAGTCTTGACTAAAATTTTCTTCTCCAATTTTTTGATCATGTAGTAGATGAGTTGTTCCCCAACCTAAGTCATGTAAAATGTCTATTGCAATACCCGCATCATGTTTCACCGCCGCCCGCTCGATTTGAGGAGTCATTAGAGAATTTGAAGAATTTCTAAATGTAGCTAAATCTAAGTGACGAATGCTAGACCCTGGTTCATACTCCGAGGGAGTATATACTTTGGGGGCTACAGTACCTTCTGGATAGGCAGGACTTCTTAAAAAGACATTATTGCTTTGAAAAATATCTGTAAGTTCCGCAGAAGGATCTGCAAAATTATCTAATATATTAACACCTGCATTATTTTCAAGATATACATCATAAATAGAAGGGATACCACCTCTTCTAATTCGACTAGTTACTCCGTCGTTCAGAAGTCCAGAAAAACCAACAAACCCTAACCCATGAATCATCTCATGCAAAATAACAGATACAAAATCGAAATGAGTGGCTGGTATGGTAGATGGATTATTAAAATCATAATACCAGTTTACTTCACTATTAAAAAATACATCTATATCTGGTCTCGTATCACTATTGATTGGTTCTCCTACAATCTTTTCTGCTAAGGCTATAGGGTAAAAAGTTCTTTCATTACTATTAGGAAAATCGGCAACAAACTCTGATGTACTTGCTGCACCAAGCACTCCATCTTCTAATTCATCAGACCATTCTACATCCACATTAATTGGAACAGCAGAAGACAATTGATTGCTTAATAGAGACAAGGCAAATTCAAATGCTTGGATAGCCGCTACAGGCATATTATCAGGAAAATCCACATTAAATATTAAAGGATTCTTGGGTTTGTTTCTAGGCTGTGCCTTTGGCAGTATCACATGACCGGGATTGATCGCTCCATGGTGCTTACAAATTACTTGCGGTTTTTTGGGATCCATTTTGAGTCGCTTAATTTGTCGATTTTGTGCCTGACAAAAAATAAATGAGCTCAGTAGTACGAGGGAAAGAATAAATCTCATTATTAGTATTTGTTAATGATGGTGGATGTTGTAAGTCTATTATAACAAAACGCTTTTATAAAATAATAAGTATGATCGTTAGATGTTGTACTGTACAGTTTAGGACATTAGACTTAATTATGAATGGAAAATTGTGAATACTGCCTCTATAGCTCTACTCAACTGCTTCCAGTAAATCCAGCAGTATCCCTTCTTTCATGGCATATTTTGACACGATTATTTGGTCTATGGCTACTGTACTAAGAATGTTATCTATTAATATTAGTGCCACCACAATCATATCTGCTCGAGTATCAGGGATCGTTTGCATAGCATATCGTTCTGCCTCTGTTGTCGAAATAATTCGATCATATAAAGGGAAAAAATCTTTTACGGATACATAAGCATGGGTAGGGGAGGCCATCTCTTTAGCTAACAAGCTTTCTAATACATCAAATGTGCCAGAAGCGCCGACTAAAGTGTGGGCAGGAAATGCTGCTAACGCTTTTTGTAGAGGATTCAAAAAACTATCAATATAGGCATTCGTAGCTTTGATCTCAGTAGCTGTTATTGGATTGCTTTTATGAAAGCCTTTATATAGTACGCCTACACCAATCGGAAAACTCTGTGCCCAATGCACCTTATTTTTATTCGCCAAAATAAATTCTACGCTGCCTCCACCAATATCCATCAATAAATAATTTTCTTGCCTAAATGGGACAGCCAGCGCAACGCCTTTGTGTATAAAAGCAGCTTCTTGACTGCCACTAATTAGTTCTATTTGAAAGCCTAATTGCGCTTTGATCTGTTGGACAAATGCAGGACCATTGGAAGCGGTACGTAGTGCAGCGGTTCCGATTGCTTTCACTTTTGTGACTTCCAACTCTTCTATCAATTTTTTGAAATGGCTGAGTGCCGCAAAGCCTCTTTCTAATGGGGCTTGACCAATCGTTTCAATACCCTCTTCTGCTAATTTTACAAAAAAACGTTGTCGATGTAAGGCTTTAAAAGATTGGTCTGGTTGTTCCTCTGCAATAAGTATATGGAAGGTGTTGGTGCCTAGATCTATGACGGCAATACGGTTGGGCATAGGTGGTGTATTATTTTTAGGGGGGGTGGTTTTAAGTTTACTAAACCTTCAAGGTTTAGTAAACTTATTCCACAGAATAAAACTTAAAAGCGGCTTCTTTAGGAGACAGCATAGCCGCATCTTTATTCTCGGCAACTATATAATATTCAGTCTTGGGTAGTTCCTTTATCGTAAAACCAAACACTCCATCTGCCTCTACGCCATCTATGTGGGCACCTGTATCAGTCATGGTTACTTTCTTAAAAATGTTATTGGTATTTCTGTAAAATAAATAGACATCTGTCGCATCTGTAATTTTTGCGGTTACATGTATGGCACTATCTATCACGGTATGTTTTACTTCAGAAATACTAGGCGCCTTTTTGGTAATTAATGGATGATTTTTTAAGTAAGTAGTCCTGGCTTCCATTAACTCTGTAAGGCCTATTATTTTAGACGTACCTGCGAGGGTCGTTTTTTCTAAATTCTGAGGGAAACCCTCATAAGCATACAATTTATTTTTATCCTCTCTAACATAACGATCAATAGATTTTTGAATCGCTTTTGCACGTTCTTTATATTTCCCGTTGACAAAGTAATCATTTAGAATAGTGCGAATATGTGCCAAATAAATTTTTCTATATAAAGGCGTATCTAATAACTGGATAATCAAGGGCCGATCTTCATTCTTCGTTTTGAAATGTAGTAATGGGCTAAGTCTTTGTAACTCTGTATCACTCAAAGATTTACCCGTTCCATCAAATCTAAAACCACCAAACGACATATTCATATCCCATACTACTGGATTAAAGCGACCCATCGTATCTTGGTATAGATAGTAGTTATGGCAAAGGCGTCCTAAATAGCTATCTAAGTTGACTAAAATATTATCAAATGCTAGCATCCAGAGCGTAGCATCTACATTTAATATTTGTTCTATATCCTGAGATTTATTTGTCAGGTTATTTGTAAAGGAAACTAATTCTTTCCAACCTTTTTTAGATTTTAACTCATAAGAGTTTTTATAACAATCGACATTTGATCCTAGATATTTTAGTGTGGCCTTTTCATTATTGGGGCAACCTGCAACAGGGGTAGCTTTCCATGCAGGATCGCATTTGAATAGCACGCCATTATTATCTCCAAAGTTTTTCTTTAAGAATTTTTCATCTACGGATTCCGTACTATTATATAAGCCCAAATAGGCGTCATTTACATACACCCGTACATAGTTGGCCTTGGGGGCAGCCATGTAATTCCTTGCAATCTCATAAGACAAAACTTCTCTTAAATAACTGGGGTCCCTAAAGACATTGGAGAGTTTTAATGTTTTATAACCACCCGGAAGACTCTGACCTTTGATAAACTCATTCATTTTTACATTAAAAGGAAGTTTAGTAGAGCCTGATTTTTTTGTATTAAAAAAAGAACTGTTGCCTTTATATCGGATGCCTACACTATCGTATTGTACCCCGTCTACGGTGATTTTCCCAACGATTCGTTTCTCTAGACCTTGTTTTTTATAGGCATTTAATTTCTTATCCCAGATAGGATCATCAATGGTTATTTTAATATCCTTTATTTCGTTTAGATCATATAAATCCTGACTAGACAAAGAGAATGAACTAAATAAGGAAAGTATAAAAATATAGTAGAAGTATTTATTCATATTTAAATCTGTTGCATTAGAGGTGGAATTGTAGCTTTGACCACTATTATTCCCAAACAGTATCCTAATAATCCGTCAACATGATACGCCGTATCCTACAAATCCTAATCCCCCTTTAATTAAGTTCCGCCAAACTAACCTTATGCAATTCAAACATATAATTAGCAGGAGAAAAACTAATAGTCGCTGCATTCTCTGCAACAATATAGTATTCGATACTAGTATGTCCATTGCTTGGAATGGTAGCCGTGAAATGCTTATCCTTCGCTTTTTCGTCTAACAGTTGACCATCATCTTTCATGTCTACTACTAAAAAGTTCTCAGATTCTGGGTACCGATAATAGAGCAACACTTTTTTAGGTAGTTTATCCACTTTGCTAATAATCGTGAAATCCTTAATTTTTTCATTGGCATATTTTTCTCTTTTTACCAATTGGATATTCTCTATAGTTGGGGGAATAACTCTGAGGGCAGGATGTTTTTTTAGTTTTTTAGAACGCTTGGCCATTAACTCCACGATACCCGGAATTTTACTTCGCTTCCCCGTCGTACTAGTCAAGCTATTCTTAAAATCTTTGTAGGTATAGGCTTGGTGTTTATCATCCAAGAAAGCACCTTGTATGAGGGTTTGCAATTCTTTAGCACGCATCTCGTACCAACCATTTTCAAAGTTGTCATAGACAATACTTCTGATATGCGCTAGATACGTTTTCTTGTACAGTTCATTTTTTAGCAACTGACTAATCAGAGGTTTATAGGGATTGTCAACATGCAATAAAGGATCAAGATTTTGTAGTTGCTTCAAATTCAAATCAGAGCCAGCTTTGACACTTTTAAAGCTACCAAAAGCTAAATTCAAATCCCAAATGATCGGCGTGAACTGTCCCTTATCATTTTGGTATAGATAATAATTCTGGCTTCTTCGTCCGCTGTAACTACTTAGATTGACCAACACATTATTAAAGGCGAGCATCCATAAAGTCTGATCTACATGTAGTACAGATTCTATTTTTTCAGGATGGTTATTCAGAATATCTGTCAGATGGATTAACTCCCCCCATCCTTCATCTGACTCCAGCTCGTAATTGTGCATGTAGCAAGCCACATCTTCTTCATAAGCCAATGCGCCAAATACATTAGGCATACAGCCTTTGGGTATCGTACCTTCTATATCTGGTGTACACTTAATAAAGACATTATCATCATGTTCAAAGTGCTCTTCTAAAAACTCACTATCAATGGCTTCAATATTGGTAAATAAGCCATAATAGACTTGATTAATATAGACTTTAGCATAGTTGGCTTTAGGGGCAACCATGTACTTACGTGCAATTTCATAGCCTAAAACCTCTCTTACCATACTAGGGTCTCTTAGCGCATTGGATAACTTCAGTCGCTTATAGCCTTGGTGCTTCTGTTTCTTGTTGATATAATTCAATTTTATATACAAAGGGTTTCTTTGCCCTCCTGTCGTAAACGATTTGCTACCCCTATATCTAACGCCAATATTTTCATAGGTAGCACCGTCTATATTAACAGTACCCACCAACAATTTAGAACCATTAGATCGCAGCGAGTCTAATATATTTGCCCAATTATCGTATTTAAACGTAATACGTATTTCTTTGATTTTGTCCGTATTGTATAAATCCTTTTCTGCTTTAGATTGGCTATATCCTACATGAACCATCAGGACAGAAAAAACTACTAATAAAATATTTTTCATGAAAAATGATAAATTGATAAGAGAATTTCGCACCACGCTTTTATTGCTACAAGGTACAAAAATAGTAAGGTCTTAATTAGGGGAGGAGAATGTGAGTAGATAGGTGTAAAATGTTTACCTATTTTGTCAGTATTTTGTCGTTCTGTAGCTTTTACTACTCCTATGACAAATTGTGAACCAAACAGTTTCCAGCCTGTAAATTTAAGTATTTTCAACCATTAGTGGACTATGTACTTATTTATAGAAATGTTAAAAACAGACAGAGGATAGCAAGAAAGGTTAGAGATTAGCTGGGTTAGCAATTACTCCTCCAATAATTCATTCGGTAGAGACTTATTGGTTTTTGCCCCCAACTCTTTGATACGCTGTGCTCTACCAATTAGAGTATCTCCGTATTTACGAGAATCATTCAATTTATTCATAGCTGCAGAGTAAGCCCCCTGTGCATCATCCAATTTAAGTCCAATTGAGCGCATATCCTCAATAAAACCACAGAATTTATCGTATAAAAGACCACTTTGACGCGCAATCTCCAAAACGTTTCTTTTTTGTTTTTCTTGTTTCCAAATAAAGGAAACGGTACGCATGGTAGCAAGTAGGGTAGAGGTAGTAACCAAAACGACATTTCTTTCCAATGCATCTGTATACAGGCTAGACGATTTTTGTAAGGCAACAGAAAAGGCAGGTTCAATGGGAATAAACATCAATAGATAGTCGGGGGTATTGATTTGGTAGAGTTGTGTATAATTTTTAGAAGCTAAGTCTCGAATATGATTTTTAATACTTTCAATATGTAAGTTCAAAAAGGTTTGTTTTTGTCGCTTATCACTAGCGTTGAAATATTGTTCATAGGCTTTTAAAGACACTTTGGAGTCAATAATTAAGTGCTTGCCATCAGGAAGATTAATAATAAAATCAGGTCGCTTCAGCTGCCCATTTTCATCTCTATAAGAGGCTTGACTACTAAAATGAATTCCATCCGTTAGACCTGATTTTTCTAAGAGAGTGCTCAATTGTAATTCTCCCCAATCTCCTTGTGTTTTAGAATCGCCCTTTAAAGCATCCACTAGATTAGACGCATCTTCACTTAGTTGCAAGTTTAAGAGTTTGAGTTGTTCCAGTTCTTTTTTTAACGAGATTCGCTCCTTTGTCTCATCCATATACTTCTGTTGGATACTAGATTCAAACTCCTGTATTTTTTCTCGTAATGGACTTAAAATATGCTGTATCTGAACATTATTTTGATGAGAGAATTTCTGACTATTCTCTGCCAATATTCGATTAGCCAAATTTTCAAATTCTATTTTGGAGCGTTCTTGAAGTCTTTGGGTTTCTATAAGGCCTTCTTCTAATCGTTCCTCCAAATGAAAAACCTGTTGTTCTCTGGCAGAGATGATCTTATTTAACTCAATAATGGTTTGTTCTTTTTCATGCACATCTGCCCGCACAGCGTCCTTCTGTGCTTCTAAGGCATGAAATAGATCTTTAGAAACATGGGTTTCTTGAATTTCTTGTTTGGAAAAAAATCCTTTAGCAAAGGTGTTTTTAAAAACTAGCCATAATATGAACCCTAGTAAGATCCAGCTAACAACTAAAAGAATGAGAAAGTGGGAAAGCTCCATTTAAAATATTCTTAGAAAAGAAAGTATAAATAGAGGTAAATATAAATAAAAAGTTTTAAAATTGAGTAAAATCGACTTATTTAAAACTTTTTATTGGTTGGATGTGGTGGTGTTAGCCTTTTTGTCCAGCAACTTCCTAGTTTTAATTCGACAATTAAACCTCCTAGACAAATTAGGGCGGTTTGCTTAGAAATTTGTCCAGCAACGGGAAGTTGCTGGACAAAGTTACATCTAAAACGGAGGGAGGCTTGAACTTGACACTTGCGCTTGAACTTTAATAATAATTTGAATTAGGACTGCTATCTATTCCTCATCAGGCGCCTCAAAATTCAACTTAAAGCCGATTCTTTGATTTGGTTCTTCTCCTTTATCATCGTCATCATAATCTTCCCAATTATAAATCTCTGTCAGAAACTCTTCCATATGACGAATGAAAAACGGTTCCTTTAGTTCTTCTGGACGATAAATAGCCACCGTTTTAGGGGGATGCGGTTGACCATAGTTTTCAATATATGGATAATTAATTAAGACGATCACCTTGCCATTGAACAACTGCTGATAGATCAACGAGCCATTGTGTTTAATCAAATGCCGTTTAATAGTGTCATTTACTTTTTTATACATACCACTTTTGACATCGCCTAAAGACAATACGACAGCTTCTAAGTTTTCCATCTCGGACTTCGTTTCTATCTTCGTGTCTAAGCCCACTTCTTTGGAGATAGCTTCCAATCGTTTGAGAATGAAGTCCTTTAAGCTGTCATCCCATATTTCTCTATAAGCTCGGGTGCTTTTTAAAATGTCGTGGTAGTTGTTTACCTTCTTTTTGAGATTGTTATAATCTGATTTCATTGTTGGTGTAGTTTTTTTATAATATAGATAGGGATAACGTTTCCTAAACTTTTAAAGTTTAGGGAACGTACCTAAGAATCAAATTTTCATGCGCGCCAAAGGAGCGACCTCTTGCCCGATAAAATCTTTGTTTAAAAATTTATAATAACCCGTCACTGCAATCATTGCTGCATTGTCGGTACAAAATTCAAATTTAGGAATATAAGTAGTCCAGCCATTTTTAACCCCTGCTTCTTGTAAGGCATTTCTCAGTCCTGAGTTAGCAGATACCCCTCCCGCAATAGCCACGTGTTTGATGCCCGTTTGTTGAGCAGCCTTCGTGAGTTTATTCATTAAGATACTCACGATTCGATCTTGTACAGAAGCACAAATATTAGCTAAGTTTTTGTTGATAAAATCAGGATCTTCTTTTAATTCTTTTTTTAAAAAATAAAGAATAGACGTTTTTAAACCACTAAAACTAAAGTTTAAATCCGCCACTTTAGGTTCTGTAAAAGAATAAACGACTTCTCCTTGTTTGGCGTATTTATCAACGAGAGGCCCTGCTGGATAATCCAAACCTAACAATTTGCCTGTTTTATCAAATGCCTCTCCAGCGGCATCATCAATCGTATGCCCGATGACTTCCATATCCAAATAATCCTTAACGACTACAATCTGCGTATGCCCTCCTGATACAGTCAAACATAAAAAAGGAAAACTAGGTTTAGGGTCTTCCGCAAAATGTGCCAATACATGTGCCTTCATGTGATTGACCTCTACCATAGGTACGCCCAAACTCATTGCAAATGCTTTCGCAAAAGATACGCCAACAATCAAAGAACCCATTAATCCCGGCCCTCTAGTAAAGGCAACGGCAGAAATATCTTCTTTCTTAATACCTGCTTTTTTAATAGCCATATCGACTACAGGAACGATGTTCGCTTGATGTGCTCTGGATGCTACTTCTGGTACAACGCCGCCATATAATTTATGGGCCTCTTGATTGGCAATACAATTGCTTAAAACGGTACCATTATGTAAGATACTGGCAGAAGTATCATCGCAAGAGGATTCGATGCCTAGAATGTATGTATTCACTGTAACGTTTTTATTAGATGCTCGTAACGGACTTTAATTCCATTTTTACGCTCCACAGATTCTAATTCAGCTCCATTACTAAAGTACACAATTAGAATTTTTATCTAAACATATAGGTACATAGTACACACATAGTACACATAGCCTAGGGAACCACAAAAGACACAAAAGGAAACAAAAGACTTTTGTGAACTTCTTTTGTGTCTTTTACTTCTTTTATGGTTCAAAAGAAATTTACGGCTCTGCTGTGATATGCCTATGTATTTATGTATTCAGCTATTTCATTGAATTCTGTCCAAGTATTCAAGTAGTAATCTTCTTTGAAAAATCAAAGAACCAAAACCCAATTACGATGTTTAAATCTGTAACAAAACCTAAAGCCAATCTATCTGTCTCTAACACGACCAAAGATCAGAATAATAGTTCTTGTTTGATCGCCAAAGGTACAACAATTGAAGGAAAATTCAATAGTACAGATGATGTAAGAGTAGATGGAATAATTAAAGGCGATGTTTATTGTCAGAAACGATTATTGGTGGGGGCAACAGGCTGGATAGATGGCACTATTCGTACGCAAGCCGCTACTATTCGTGGACAAATAAACGGAGATTTGATTGTAAATGGTATTTTACGATTAGAAAGCACCGCAAAAATTGAAGGCAATATAGTAGCCAAAGGATTGGAAGTAGAAGAAGGCGCACAGTATAATGGCACTTGCCAAGTAGGAGATCGTTTTGTGAAGGGCGCAGAAAAAGAATTGGCAATGGTCGCTTAGTAGTTATTCCACTTTTTTTGTACAGCGAAAATTGAGTCCTGATTGTCAACGTTTTATAAGCATTTTCAATTTTCCATTCTCAATTCTCCATTCTCCATTCTCAACTAAGACTATTACCTACTTAAAAAAAAGATTATGTCAGCAGGTAACTGGAAGGATATGTTCCAAGGTATTCAAAAAGGAGATGTCGAGTTAGTAGAATATTATCTAGCTATTGGTGTAGACCCTAACTATCAACATCCAGAGTTTTTAGCCCTACCATTAGTAGAAAGTATTCGCTTTAATCATTTGACGATTGCGAAACTCTTATTAGATAATGGCGCAGACTTAGCGCTGAAAGAACTGTGGGGCAAGGAAACGGCTCTTTCAGTAGCGCAGGCTTCCAATAATAAAGAGGCTCTTTTACTACTTCAGCAATATAGTACCGACAAAAAATAACTTCCCGATCTATTTCCTACCTTTGAAAATCTATCTTATTTAATTCATTAAGAACAGAAAGGCTTAATCAAGCTAATGCATATGAAGAAATACATTATTGGGATCGGACTATTAGCGATCCTGTTTGTAGGGTATTTAGTCCTAGACAATCTATTATTCGATGGCGTTAGGCCAAGAAGTATAAACGAAAACGGATTTCAAGCTAATTTTTTTGTCAAAAAAGATATTGAGGCTAAAGCAACAGTCGTATTAATAGGTGGTGGATCGTGGGGAGATTACTGGGGACAAGAATTGGCGAAGCAAGGATTCGTAGGGCTTTCTTTACCTTATACTGGAAGAGCAGGTTTACCCAAATTACCAGAAGCAATTGATCTTGGATATTTTGAAAAGGTGATAGATTGGCTTCGAGATCAGCCAGAAGTAGATGGGGCAAAAATAATGGTGATGGGCGCATCAAGGAATGCGGAATTAGCCTTGGTCCTTGGGACGATGTATCCAGAATTGATTAGTGGAGTGATTGCCTATGCGCCAAGTTCCGTCATGTGGTCTAATACCGTTTTGCCTTATAACTCTGATGAAATAAAAGCCAGTTGGAGGCATAATGGAGCAGAACTTCCGTATGTGCCAATGAACAAAATAGTAGGAAATAATTTGAATAAAATTACTACTTTAGACTATTGGAAAAGCGGTTTGGAA
>CAKZUM010000621.1 GCA_937921525.1 uncultured Saprospiraceae bacterium | reverse complement strand
AATTTAGTCCAGCTTTAGCAGCAGGTTTCTTATCTGCTGCTAAAGAGTCATCGGAAGACGGTGATTCTTCCTTTATTTCATGAATTACTGGCTTTTTTTTTTACTGCTTAACTCTTTGACACCAGCTATTTTCTGGTCGATCAGTTTATTACCTAAAGCCTTCCAGCCCTTAATATCTATGAATTTATCTAAGTCAATTTTCTTGACTTGCTTTTCTTTATTATGCTTGATTGTATATTCGACTACCGCCTCCATATCAATCGTAGCGTATAAAAGCTTAGACATTCGATGATCTGAAATAAATGGATATTTAGTACCAGTCGTAGTCGTTTCTATTTTAAATCGCTTGACTAAAGTGCTCTTCTTTTCACCATCATAATAGATGGCACTTACGACTATTTCAGGATCATACTTTTGTATAGCGGCGACCTCTTTTATATCATACCGATTAGACATTTCGTAATCAGTCATTTCATAGGAACCATCTTTGTAGACAACGAGAATCAAATCTCCTGTGTCAAAATCACCTAAGAAGATGCCACGCTCATCTCTATTTAGGCGACCAGAACTTTCATCTACCCATAACTTTATGGCGTTAAGTGTAGATTGTCCTGTAGCTTTGAAAGCTACTTTTTTAAGCGGATATTTCGTTAGAATATTTCCTTGCGAGCCTCTACCTTTGATAGCGATTTCACTAAAGTCAAATTCAAACGATTTTATTTTAGCCTTGCACCCTTGTGATAATAAGACCCCTACTGTTTCTGCCTCTCCATTTGGATTAGCGGTAAAGTATAAAAGTTTAGATCCTTTAGTACCTTTTGTAATATCGTATTCTTTATCTCTAGTAATGGCGGTGACATTAAAACGCTTAATCATGGAGCGTCCTGTTGCCCCGTCTAGATATACTGCATTGTACGTTGTTCGTTCATCTCCTTTCTTCCAGACAGCAACGTGTAAAATATTTTTGCCAACGAAGGCCTTGTCAGAAATTCTGGTGACTAAGAATTTACCATCTTTACGGAAGACAATAATATCTGCTATATCTGAACATTCTGAAATAAATTCATCCTTTTTCAAACCCATTCCTATAAAGCCTTCTTTTAAGTTGGCATATAGCTTGGCATTATTAGCCACTACTTCGGTTGCTTTGATGGTATCAAAAGATTGAAGTAAGGTCTTACGCTCTTTTCCTTTGCCATACTTTTCTAATAGACGCTGGAAGTAAGCAATTGAATAATCCGTTAAGTTTGCTAAGTCATGCTTTACTTGCTTTAATAACTCTTCTATTTCTGCAATTTTTTCATCTGCTTTGAAAGCATTATACTTAGAAATTCTCTTGATTCGGATTTCTGTTAATTTAACTAAATCTTCCTCTGTCAGATCTCTCAATAAGCGAAGTCGCTTATCACTTTTCTTTGGTTTCTCACTAGGCGTAGATACGTATTTTCGTAAGCCTGTTTCTACCGCTTTTAAAACTTCCTCCCAAGATTCACATTCCTCAATATCCCGATAGATTTTATTTTGAATGAAGATTTTTTCCAAACAAGCAAAATGCCATTTCTCCTCTAACTCTCCCTTTTTAATTTCTAATTCTTGCTGTAATAAATCTTTCGTATCCTGTGTATTGATTTCTAATATTTCCTCTACCGTTAAGAAGTAGGGCTTATCATCAATAATGATACAAGCATTTGGAGAGATAGAAATTTCACAATTCGTGAAAGCATATAAGGCATCCATCGTTACTTCCGGCGATGCATCTGCGGCAATATCAATTTGTATTTCTACATCCTTTGCGGTGTTATCCGTTACCTTTTTTATCTTGATTTTTCCTTTGTCATTGGCTTTTAGGATACTATCAATCATCGAAGTAGTGGTCACACTATACGGCAATTCTCGGATGACCAAAGTATTCTTATCCAAGATGTCTATTTTGGCTCTGACCTTTACTTTACCGCCACGTTTTCCGCCATTATAATTAGCTACGTCTACCATTCCGCCATGCTGAAAATCTGGATAGATTTTCACTTTCTTGCCCTGCAATATTTTAATAGAGGCTTTGATTAATTCAATAAAATTATGCGGCAAAATTTTAGTAGATAAACCTACCGCAATACCATCTGCTCCCTGTGCTAGTAATAGCGGAAACTTCATTGGCAAGTTCATCGGTTCCTTATTCCGACCATCATAAGACAACTGCCATTCTGTTGTCTGCGCATTAAATGCCACATCTAATGCAAACTTTGTTAACCGAGCTTCTATATATCGAGGAGCAGCTGCTCTATCACCTGTCCGATTATCCCCCCAGTTTCCCTGACAATCAATCATCAAATCCTTCTGTCCCAAATGCACCATAGCATCGCCAATGGCAGCATCCCCATGTGGATGATACTGCATCGTATGACCAATAATGTTAGCTACCTTATGGTAACGACCATCGTCTTTTTCTTTAAGAGAATAGAGTATTCGGCGTTGTACTGGTTTAAGTCCATCATCTACGGCTGGCACCGCACGCTCCAGTATCACATAAGAAGCATAATCCAAGAAGTATTCTTGGAACATTCCTTTTAAAGAAATGATATTATCATCTTGGGTCGCCAAGACCTCATTATCGGAAGGTGTATTTGGTGTAGTTGTATCACTCATTATATCTCAGATTTTTAAAACAAAAATAAGTAATTAAATTCGTTTTTAAAACAATTTATTTAATCTTCATCTCCGCCCTCTAATTTCTTAGCATTTTCCGCCATTTGTAGTGCTTCAATAATCCCTTCAATATCTCCTTCTACAATTTTATCTAAACTATATAAAGTTAAATTAATTCTATGATCCGTTACTCTATTTTGAGAATAATTATACGTCCGAATTTTTCCAGACCGATCCCCTGATCCGACCAAAGACCTTCTGGCAGCAGCAACCTTGTTTTGGTGTGCCTCTCTTTGTATGTCATACATTTTAGCATATAAACGCTGCAAAGCAATTTCCCTATTTTGTATCTGAGAACGAGCATCTGTACTCTCCGAAACCACCCCTGTCGGAATATGTGTAAAACGAACCCCTGATTCCGTTTTATTAACATGCTGTCCACCCGCACCACTAGATCGGAAGGTATCGGTTCTCAAATCTGCTTTGTTAATATTCACATCTTCCATTTCCAGTTTGGGCATTACGGCTACAGTAGCAGCAGAGGTGTGGACTCGCCCTTGGGATTCCGTCTTAGGTACTCGTTGTACCCGATGCGCCCCAGACTCAAATTTTAACTTGCCAAAAACATTATTACCAGACACCTCTAAAACTAATTTACTATACCCACCAGCTGTACCTTCTGTTACATTGATGACCTCTACTTTCCAGCCTTGGGTAGAAAAATATTTAGTGTACATCTTATACAAATCTCCAGCAAAAATAGACGCTTCATCGCCTCCTGTTCCCGAACGAATCTCTACGATCACATCTTTCTCGTCCTCTGGATCTTTAGGGATCAATAAGAATTTTAACTTTTCTTCTAAGTCTGATTTTTGTGGCTCTAATTCTTGCAATTCCTCCTTCGCCATCGCCTTCATATCGTCATCACTTTCCCCTAGCATTTCTTTGGCCGTAGCAATGTTGCCAAGTACTTCTTTATATGCTTTAGAGACCTGCACGATCTCTTCTATATTTTTGTATTCCTTGCTCACTTTTGTATACTCCTTCTGATCGCTCAATACGGATGGGTCAGAAAGGCGTTCTTCTAAATAATAAAAACGTTCTTCTATAGCTCCTAATTTATCTAACATGGATTTGAAATGATGAATGATGAATATGGAAATGATGAATCGCCACTAAAGTATTGACTATTCTACTAATTCCATTGATACATCGGTTGAGAATAAAATAATGAATGCTGAAAGTGCATCGGTATTGGTTCACCAATGGCTAATAGGATAGGCTGGGTAGCTAACTAGAAAGATGGGTAGACATAAATTTAGACATACTT
>CAKZUM010000620.1 GCA_937921525.1 uncultured Saprospiraceae bacterium | reverse complement strand
CATTCTAGTAATTGCAAGGTTTTCTTTATTCGTTAGAATATCTGTACTAACTTTGAAGGCGAAGCCCATAGGCGTCAGGCTATCAGAAAAGACTATTGAATACCAGGTAGTTAAAAGGCGGAGGCAGATGGCAGAAATTTTCAAAATGGCTGTCATCTTTTCCAGAAACCCAGATGACAGCCACTTTACAAGTTTCTGCCATCAAGAGTTCGTCTCTTAGCCTGACGCCTATGGGCTGTGCCTTGTGTCTTTCTATTAGTAAAGGCTTTGCCTTTGTTCCTCTTTGTCCTGATTAATTATTAAAAAACAATGGAAGATACCCACGAAGAAGAGCGACTCCTTCCTAAATGGCTTATTGATACTAAGCTAGTCTACAAAATTTGGAAAAAAGAAACTTTCAATTTTAAAGAATCCCATAGCCCCGTATTTGAGCGAGATTATACGATCGAATTGAGACGCTTAGAGAATAATATAGTAGAAGCCTATTATCCCAATAGCTTATTGAGTACAGTGAAGCTTTTAAACGCTGCTCATAAACACTTTGGAAAAATAAATCATGCACAACAGAATACGCTCTATTATGAAATCGACGATAATTTCAAATTTCAAGGAATTAAAAATTTAGACAAACTCATTCAAAATATTAAAATCATAAAGCAACAATTAAAAGAGGTAATCAGTGGAACGGAGTATGAAGAAATTGTAGACGATATAGAAGTTTTAGAAAGCACGCCAAGTTATGTAAGCAAGCACTTTGGAAAAGATATAGAAACGATCCATGATTTTTATGGGAGTCCCGTATATGATGGGTATTATTTTGATTTGGATGAGCAGGACAATTCATCAAAATCTTTGAAGAAAAAATTGCTAGGTCTAGTAAAACTAAATTTAGGTCAAATAGATGTATTGCAAACAGATTTCCTTGATGAAGAAAACTATCAAATAGAATTATTAAAAGGGAAAGACACGATTTCTACTAAGTCTCGCCAAAACTTCGAGCAGATAAAAGAAGAATTTGTCAATCATCAGTTTAAGATGGTCAACTATAATGATATAACGCTTCACCATCAGAAGTTCCACTATAGTACAGAGGATTTTATTTTAAAAAAATACGATTATCAGTTTAAGATTGACACACCAAAAATGAAAAAACTGATGCAGTCTAAAATTGAATTAATTTACTAAAGCAAGTACCTTCGGCAAAAATATAATTAGCCCTACTATGAAAGCACCAATAGCTACCCAAAGCACAGCACCTGCGGCTGCATCTTTTGTTTTTTTTGCCAAAGGATGTCTATCAGGAGATACTAAGTTAGTTAAATGTTCGATTGAGGTATTAAACGTTTCTGCACTTAATACCACAACAATACAAAGAACTACTAGACACCACTCTGTTGTAGAAATAGAAAAATACCCACCTGCACTTACTGCTATGGTAGCAGCTAATAAGTGAATTTTTAGATTGGCTTCGCTCTTTAGAACATCTATAATTCCTGTTATCGCAAACTTTAAACTAGCAACTCTTCCTTTTAAGTAGTTCATTAATTTAACTTATTGCTTTAAGAACTAAATATCTATACTATTGTCAGGGAGCATACTACTGGACATTTTTAGAATAGAGAGCAGACCAGCCCGACTGCCGTCAGGCGGGCGGGGAAGCGAGAACAGAGGTAGATTTCGTTTAAAAAACTATAGAATTTCGTCATTTTTTAAACGAAACCTGTCTCTACTCTCTGCTCTCTATTCTCTGCTCTTTAAAATGTCCAGTAGTGTAAGCAAGACAAGCTCTTAATAATTATTAACTAGGCTAATTTAGGAACACCTTGTTAAAGTAAAGAATTTTATATTTACTTTTCATTTTCTTAAAAACTGTTTATCTAAAAATACGTAGAAATAAGGTATTGCTGAAAAACAAATAACCATTATCTTTTTGGTTTAATTAAATAAGAAAAACGATCCGATTTAAAATAAGATTTTTATGAAAAGTAAGTTTGCCCCCCTTTACGCACTGTTTTTACTCACTTTCTTCTTAGTTAGCAATTCAAGCAACCCACCCGATGGAAGAACAGGAGCACCTGGAGACGGAAATTGTAATAACTGCCACACAGGGAATAATGTCAACAACTTTGAAGGCACTTTAGAGATTCAAGGATTACCTGAACAGATTACGCCAAATGCCAATTATACGGTAAAAGTAGTCGCCAAAAAAACAGGAGGCGATCCAGTAAGAGCAGGTTTCCAAATGGTGATTTTAGATGATAATAATCAAAATACAGGTACTTTTTCTAATCCCGGAGACAATGCCGTATTAAAAGAAGACCAAGGTCGTAATTATTTTGAGCACAATCCAGCACAAAGATTTGAAGACCAAGAGGAAGTCAGTTGGACAGTAGATTGGACGGCCCCGGCAGAAGCTAATACAGGTATTAATATTTATGCAAACTCTATTTTTGGTAATGGGAGTGGCACTAGTGGCGATTTACAGATAGCAACGACTATGTCTAGTGTAGTTGTGAATAGCAGTGAACCTATAGTGGCTTCGATTATAGAAAGAACAGATGTCTCCTGTTTCGGTGGAACAGATGGTAGGGCAACAGTAAGCATTACTGGTGGTACAGAGCCTTATAACTATGAATGGTCCAATGGAAGTATGGAAGCTAGTGTTAATAACCTTCCTAAAGGAACTCATTCCGTTAGTATCACAGATGCAGCTGGCATGACAGATACAATTGAAGTAATGATTGAAGAACCAACTCCTATAGTGATCGAGGTAATTAGTCAACTGAATATTGATTGTATGAATCCAATCGGCTTAGTAGAAGTGGTCGCTTCAGGTGGCACGCCTACCTATGAATATGTTTGGGATGATATATCAGGCGCAGCAGTATCGCTACCCGTAGGAGATCATGAAGTCACGGTTACTGATGGGTTAGGCTGTACCCAAACGGCTAGTGTGACAATAGATAAAAATGTATTGTTACCTCAAGTGAATGCAGGTTCTAATAAAGCGTTAGATTGTAAGGAAGCGTTTGTGTCGCTTGAAGGAAGAGCAGACGAAGGGCCAAGTATTTCTTATTTATGGACAACCACAGATGGAAGTATTCTTACTGGAGCAACAAGTCTAGAACCAATCGTAGAGGCCAAAGGAATCTATACCTTGTTAGTGTCTGATGCGACTACAGGATGTAGTGCTTCTTCACAAGTAGAAGTTACAGAAGACTTTGAAACGCCTATTGCTAATGCAGGGACTACCAAGCAACTAGATTGTGCTGAACCTTTTATTACCCTAGATGGTAGTGTAGATAGTGAGCGTAATACTTTGTCCTTTCAATGGACGAATGAGAATGGCACGATGCTTAGTCAAGCAATTAGTTTAACGCCAACGGTTTCAGAAATAGGAACTTATACTTTAATAGTAACAGATACAGAAAATGGCTGTAGTAGCAGTTCTTCTGTTTCGGTTATCCCCGATGTGGCTGCACCTATGGCTTTTGCAGGAGAAGCTCAACAATTAGATTGCGAAACCAATCAATTAATGCTAAATGGTAATGGGAGTACGGGAATTGATTATATCTATACTTGGGAGACAGAGGATGGACGAATAGAAAGCGGAGAAACGACCCTTAATCCAGTAGTTTCAGAGGGTGGAACTTATACGCTGACGGTTCGGAATAGAATCAACGGTTGCGATGCTAATTCCTCTGTAACCATATCTGATAATGCAGTTATAGAAGCAAACGCTGGAGGAGATATAGCATTAACTTGTTCGAGTGGACCTACTGCTACCTTGAACGGAAGTACCAGTACACGAGGAGAGAATATCACTTACGAATGGACTACAGAAGATGGAAATATTGTGGGCGATAATACCAGTTTTATTGTTAATATAGATGGTGTTGGCGTTTATACTTTAACGGTACGAGATATTGATAGTGGATGCGCTGCTACTGACCAAATCACGGTTACACAAACAGAGTTAGTTCCTCAAATAGACGCACCTGCCATTCAAGAATTAACCTGTGATTCGCCTACCATACAGCTTGAAGCAACTACTTTAGAAAGCCCTGAGATAGTATATCAATGGATTACAGAAGATGGTCATATTGTTGGAAATGAGAGAACGCTCAATCCTCTTGTAGATGCACCAGGCACGTATAACTTAGGGGTGATCAATACAGTAAGCGGTTGTGTAAACACGGCCACCATAGAAGTTATAGTGAGCGAGGATTTACCAAGCGTTTTAGTCAATCCCTCTGCGGAACAATTGGACTGCATTACGATGTCGATTGTTTTAGATGGTTCAGGAAGTACCAATGGAGCTAATATTTTTTATGAATGGAGTACGGAAGATGGTAATATAGTGGAGGGTAGAACTAATCATACAGCTACGATCAATGCAGGGGGACAATATAGATTAGTTGTTACGAATACGACCACAGGTTGTAGTAGTTCTTATACAACGGATATTAAGGAAATTGACTTCCCTTCAGAAATAACATTTGATACACCTCCTGTATTAGATTGTACCAACAATTTGGTGAGATTGTCTGCTATGACTACAGTTGATAACTTATCCTATCAGTGGAGTACAGCAGATGGGAACATAGTGGCAGGATCAACTACACTTGCCCCTTTAGTAGACGCCCCCGGAGCATATACTTTGACGGTATTTAATGATGGGTGTAGTTTAGTTGAAACCATTAATATAATAGAAGAAGCTAGGCTAGAAGTGCAAGTGGAAACACCTGATGTTTTAGATTGTAATAATCCTACTGTAGATTTAAATGTACTAGGTAACACTTCACAATTAGACTTTTTATGGAGTACAGTAGATGGCAATATTGTTAGTGGAGAAGGAACAGATAGAATTAGTGTAGGTGCGGCAGGCACTTATGAAGTGTTAGTAATTGATCCAAGTAATGGTTGTTCTGGCGCTAGTGTTTTTGAAGTACAAGACCAACGTTTATTCATTATTCTAGATACTATAATCGGAAATTCTGCCACAGTACTGGTAGACGGTGGGGTGATGCCATATGCTTACGAGTGGAGTACAAATCCAATACAAACTTCTGTTACTGCCAATGATTTAGAAGATGGAACTTACACGGTAACTATAACAGATGCCGTGGGCTGCACTATTTCAGCAACTTCCGTGATAGATATGTCCACAAGTGTTTCTGATATAAATTCGTTAGTAACCTACGATTTGTTTCCAAATCCAACCAACAATATTTTAACCATCGAAGCTAATTTTAATCAGTGGGAAGAGGGAGTAGTAAATGTATTGAATGTATTAGGCAAACGAAAGTGGCAACAACCATTCAAAACAAAAGAATTGCAGTTAGTAATTGATGTTGCTGGTTGGGAGTCAGGGGTGTATTTTATACAATTAGAAACGATGGAAGGAGTACGAGTGAAGCAGGTGGTGGTGGGAAACTAGATAAAAAAGGAACGGATAAAAATACCTAACTAGGTATTTTTATCCGCTCCTTTTTTAAATAGGATAGGTAATTATTCCTTAATCTCTTTCTTTTCAGACTCTCTCATCCCTTCCTTAATTTCACTTTCGATAGTGGCACGAGCGCTGTTAAATTCTTTGATACCTTTTCCAACGCCACGCATTAATTCTGGAATTTTCTTACCACCAAATAATAATAAGACGACAAAAAGGATCACAAATATCTCTGTACCTCCTGGTAAAAATGCTAAAAATATAGATTCCATGATTTATGTTTTTAATTTTCGTTCTTTGAACATTTAATTTGCCAAAGAACCATTTTACTATAGTAGCGATGTTTATTTAGCTTATTTTAAGCACCCTACTACACAAAGTTAAGGTTTTTTGCTTCTAAGACAAATCAAATAAATTTTGCGCGCTGTTTATTTTTTCAAGCCAATCTCTCTCAATCGTTCATCCAAGTAGCCACCAGCAGTAATTGGTTCATATTGTATTGGGTTTGTTGCAGTTACGCATTGATCCAGACAATTTAAGTCCATATTGCTTTTAGGATGTAGAAAGAAAGGTATGGACAAACGAGGCTTATGCCACTCTTCTTTCGGCGGATTGACCACCCTATGAGTAGTGGATTTAAGGTAGTTATTAGTTAGTCGTTGGAGCATATCCCCTACATTAATGACAATTTCGTCCTCTTCGGGCATAATGGCCTGCCAAACACCGTCCTTGTCCAATAGCTGTAAACCACCAGCAGATGCTCCGACTAACAAGGTGATTAAGTTAATATCTTCATGTTGCTCTGCTCGAATAGCCGACTTTGGAGCTTTGGTGATTGGTGGATAATGAATAGCCCGCAGAATACTATTGCCATTATGAATCTTCCTAGAAAAATAGTTTTCTGGCAAGTTTAAATGAATGGCAATCGCTTCTAGTAAGGCACTCCCAGATTTTTCAAAAGCTTTGTACAATTGAATACCCAAATCTAAAAAGTTATCAATTTCAGCTACATAAACGTTTTCGGGGGTATTAGAACGAAGCGGAATATCTCCCTCAACGTCTTGGCCAATTTGAAAGAATTCCTTTAAATCTGGAACATTAGAATGCTTGGCATGTTCTGTCCCGAAAGAGGTATATCCCCTTTGTCCAGCAAGACCAGCTATTTCATATTTTCGTTTATTATCAATAGGTAAAGCAAAAAAAGCTTTAGAAGCGGCATAGAAATCATCAATTAACTGTTGAGAGACGCCATGATTTTTGATGGCAACGAAGCCAATTTCATGAAAAGCATTTCCTAAAGTCTCTACAAAAGCTTTTTTTTGTGTAGCATTGCCTGTCGTAAATTGAGCGAGATCCAGTGCAGGAATAGTACGTTTAGACATAATTTAAGATTTGATGAAGTATAATGCAAAAATATTGCTTTTTGGAGAACATACCGTCATAAAAGGCTCACAAGCTTTAGCTATGCCTATTACCAAGCATTTTGGTTCTTGGCAATATGCCCTTGATTCTATGGAAAAGCAAACCTTGCAGCAAAAATTACCACTACTAGTACAATATTTAAACGAACAAAGTTTGGATAGGGTATTGGATTTGGCTTCTTTTTCGAAAGATCTTCAAGCAGGCTTATATTTTAAATCGAATATTCCAACTGGGTATGGCATGGGCAGCTCTGGGGCTTTGTGTGCGGGTATTGTGGATCGTTATCAATTAGAATTGCCTACAACTTATCCTAAACTAAAACAGTTATTCGGTCTAATGGAAAGCTTTTTTCATGGGACTAGTTCTGGCATGGATCCATTAGTTTGTTATTTGAATTATCCGATCTTATTCTCTAGCAATGGTGATGTCGATCAAGTGAGTTTAGAAAAATTAGGTGCTTCAAAACAAGGAAGTGATCCTGCGATATTTTTATTAGATACACATATTCAAAGAGAAACAGCTCCCTATGTAAATGGGTTTTTAGAACGTTGTGAAGACCCCGTCTATAACGAGCAATGTAAAGAAGAATTAGTACCTTTAGTGGATAAGGCTATTCAATCTGCTATCAATGGAAATTGGGAACAGTTATATCAATCTTGGGAGGTTATTAGCCACTTACAATATGATCTTTTTGATTTTATGATACCCGATAACTTTAAACCCATTTGGAAAGAAGGCTTGGAAGGAAGCGATTTTAAATTGAAAATTTGTGGTGCTGGTGGGGGTGGATTTTTGTTAGGTATTTGTGATGATTTTGAACGAGTAGAAAATTTAGTACCCCATCCGCTAGTAAAAATTCTTTAGTAGTAAAAGACTTTACTGACAAAATATTTTCCGAGTAAAACGCTGAGCAAAAGGGATCCCACAACCTAAAATCCTAGCACAATCGATGGTTTAAGTTTGTAACTTAAACCCCTTATTAAGCCATCCCTAAAGCATAAAGGCATCTTCCCATTATGAAGAGATTCAAATATTATAAATTGAAAGATATTGTGTTTTATATCCTATTTATATAGCATTTTTATATTAGGATAGATGGATATTTACGTTCTATATAAGTGCGCTGCAAAGTTAAATATTAGGTTGAAGTTACAAACTTCAACCATCGATCGTGCAAGGATTAATGATTATGAATTGGTCCTATTTATGGTACTATGTTTAAAGTTACCAATCCATCATTTCTCAATTGTACGGGCAATCCCTTGTTGTTGCTTTAGCAGGGCAACCACAAAGGATTGCTTTCACTTCAAAACCATGAATAGAACCTTAATAGTAGACGACCAAACTTATTTATGTTTTCCAACATTGGAGTATACGACGGAACTATTCCAATTAATTCAAACCAATAGAACCTTTCTAGCACAATACCTACCCTGGATACCTAACATACAAAAAGAGTGGCACGCCCAGCGTTTCCTAAAAGAAGCAAGAATGATGAATAAAGGAAGGCAAAGGCTAACTACCTTAATCATTCATCAAACGAAATTGGCAGGGGCAGTATCTTTAGTACATTTAGATGTTCCCAATAAAAGAGCAGAAATGGGATATTGGCTTAAAAAAGATTTACAAGGACAAGGTATTATGACTCGTTCTTGTGGCAGATTAATTCGATATGCATTTATGGGATTACATCTAAATCGGGTAGAAATGAGAATGGTCGCTAGTAATAAGCGTAGTAAAAAAATTCCATTGCGATTGGGCTTTGAATTAGAGGGTAGTTTGAAAGAATACTTAGTCAATAAAGCAGGTCAGTTTGAAGATGTAGATATTTATGCTTTGTTAAATAAGAACTGGAAAGGTAGTACCAATAAAATATAATGGCACAAAATAAAAATTACAAGGGCAACAAAGGCAATAGAAATAATAAAGGACCGTCCAGAAATAATGACAGTCGCCCACCTAGAGATCAACAACGCCCCCCTAATAATGGCAAGGATGGCGCAAATAGAGATGATCGTGCTAAAGAAAAACCATCCAAACCATCTTCTAGTAATGATCTACTCTGGTTTTCTGTCGTGATGGTACTTGTGGCAGGTAGTTTTTTATTTAATAGATTTTATCTAGCCCCTAAAAGGCCAGGTGTGTATAATCCTAATTATAAGAGTCCTCCTTTTAGAAAAGAAGGAAATTTAACTTTTATTGATGCTCAGGCCAAACACCGAATTATAGAAATAGATATAGAAATAGCAGATGGATTGGGAGAACAGACTAGAGGCTTAATGAACCGCCGATTTTTACCAGCGAATGGAGGGATGCTATATGTATACAAAGAATCTGCGCTAAGGACTTTTAGTATGCAGAATATCTTTCTTAGTTTGGATATTTTATTTATTAATACAGATCAAGAAATAACAAGAATTGCAGAAGACCGCCCCCCTTTGTCTCCTGCCTCTATTCCCTCAGGAGGGAAGGTACAGTATATGTTATTAGTACAAGGTGGATTTTGTAAAGCGTTTAATATTCGAGTGGGAGATCATATTGAATTTTAATTTTCAAAATCACTAGTTTCTTCTGTTGCCTTAGCAGCTACCTGATAGTAATTTACCCCTGCCCCATAGACCCATCCTTCATGTCCTCGTTTGGTCTTTACTTTAATCCAAGGTTCGTCTGCTATATAGGTACCCATGTTAATTTTCTCTTTAAAATCAGAGACTTTATTCAAAAAATAAATGGGTTCATTTAAAGTCAATTGTTGTACAATGGAACTGTCTCTAGTTGGGCCAGTTCTTAATTTTAGTCCATCCACCACCGCATATAATAGAGAGACTTCCTTTATGATCGTTTTCGTTTTGGGTGTTTTTTTAACAGGTTTATCACTAGGTGCTGGTGTGATTTTTTTTTCAACTACTGTCGTATCCACTATTTTTTTTGGCGTATTAAGAGCAGCTTCTTGCTCGTATTTAGATTGGGTGACACTACATTTGGACACCGCCCAAAATAGAAAGCAAGCAAAGAATGCTCCAATGAGAATTAACTCCATGTTGGGAATACGATCTTTTTCTTCTGATTTTTTTGCTTTACTCATAATTGTTTAGTCTAGTTTCTTCTTACTGTGGGATCTTTTAATAACTTCTGTATTCAAAAATAGAACCTTTATGATAAATATAAGCTGATTTATTTATTTTTACGCTAACATGCCAAAGGTTGCTTTTTTACAACCTAACTAAATCTAACAGATGCGCTGCTGAACATTTTAAAGAATAGAGAGGCGAGAGCAGAGAATAGAGATATATTTCGTTTACAAAATGATGGAATTTCGTTGTTTGTAAACGAAATTTGTCTCGCTTCTCTGCTCTCTGTTCTAATTCAATATCCAGCAATGTATCTAACATACACGCTTTTCAAATGAATGACAGTTTATATAAAATTGCATTGACCAAAATCCCAAAAGTGGGTCCAGTAACGGCTAAAAATTTAGTCAGTTATTGTGGGGGGATACAATATGTTTTTGAAGCAAAGAAAAAAGAACTACTTGCAGTGCCTGGAGTAGGAGAGGGAATTGCTCGGCATATTCTTGAAAAAGATTACTTCAAGGAGGCAGAAGCAGAATTGGCGTTTATTGAAACCCAAGGTATTCAGTTGCTATCTTTTCTTGATGATGCTTATCCAAACCGCCTTAAACCGCTAGGTGATGCTCCACTGTTACTTTATTATAAAGGAACAGCAGATTTGAATCATCCTAGAATAGTCTCCATAATAGGCACTCGAAAACCTTCTGTCTTGGGAGTAGCTACTTGCGAACAGTTAGTAGAAGACTTAGCAGATTATGGCGTATTGATTGTGAGCGGTCTAGCGTATGGAATTGATGTGACTGCTCATAAAAAATCTGTGGAAAGAGATATTCCAACCGTTGGCGTATTAGGCCACGGATTGAAGCAAATTTATCCTGCACAACATCGCTCTGTGGCACAACAGATGATAGAGAATGGTGGATTGCTGACAGAGTTTACGAGTAATACTGGACCAGAAAGGGAACACTTTCCAATGCGCAATCGGATTGTAGCAGGGATGTGTGATGCGGTCATCGTTGTAGAAACGGCGAGAAAAGGAGGGTCAATGATTACGGCAATGATTGCCAATGAATATAACAAAGATGTATTTGCTTTTCCAGGTCGAATTAATGATGTAAGCAGACAAGGTTGTAATCATTTAATAAAAACCCATAAGGCGGCATTAATTGAAAGTGCTAAAGATATTGGCTACATTATGCGTTGGGAAGAGCAACTAAATAAAGGCGTACAACGCCAATTATTTGTAGACCTGAATGACGAAGAACAACTAATTGTCGATTTGCTAAAAGATAGTAATGAAATTGGAATTGATAATCTGTCTTATGAGACGAAAATTCCTAATAGTCGCCTAGCATCTATTTTATTAAATCTAGAATTTCAAGGTATCGTAAAAACAATGCCTGGTAAACGGTATTTGTTGGTAAGATAAATAATTGCTAGTTTAAGAAAAAAACAAACAAAAAAATGTACAAAACAACATTATTATTCACTATCCTTTTGATAATAGGAGCGTGTGAAACCAACCAAAAAATAACAACACCCACCTTAGCACTAAGACCAGCACAGGAAAGATCTGTTTCAAAAGCCCCAAAAAATATCATTTTGATGATAGGCGATGGAATGGGCTTAACTCAGATTACCGCAGGTATGTACGCTAACAATAATACACTGTATCTAGAAGAATTTCCAGTAGTTGGATTACAAAAAACGTATGCCTATGATAACCTCATAACAGACTCCGCAGCTAGTGCAACAGCAATGGCTTGTGGGGTGAAAACGTATAATGGAGCCATAGGTGTAAATTCTGATACAGTTAGCGTGGTCAGCATTTTAGAGCAAGCAGAAGCTAAAGGTAAAAAAACGGGTTTGGTCGCTACCTCTACCATTGTACATGCCACACCAGCATCCTTTATAGCTCATCAGCCGTTACGAAAAATGTATGATGAAATCGCTACAGATTTCTTAAAAACAGATATAGATTTCTTTTTAGGAGGGGGTAAAAAATATTTCGATGAACAAAGAGAAGATGAAACAAGTTTAATTCCAGCTTTAGAAGCAAAGGGGTATACCGTAGGAGATATGGCTAGCAGTGAACTAGAGGATATGGATGTAATGGCTGCTGAAAAATTTGCCTACTTCACAGCAAATGATTCCCCTATTCCAGTAGATGCAGGAAGAGATTATTTGACAGAAGCAAGTAAAAAAGCCACCGCTTTTTTAGATGCAAAAAGTACGGATGGTTTCTTTTTAATGATAGAAGGTTCTCAGATTGATTGGGGCGGGCACGCCAATGAGACGAATTATATCGTCACAGAAATGAAGGACTTTAACCAGACAATCGGTGCCGTATTAGACTTTGCAAAAGCAGACAAAGAAACCTTAGTAATTGTAACAGCAGATCATGAAACAGGAGGATTTGCTATTAATCCTACATCTAGAATGGACAGTATTGCAGGTGCTTTTACTAGTACTTATCATACAGCTACAATGGTTCCTGTATTTGCATACGGACCTGGTTCGGAAGCGTTTAGTGGTATTTATGAAAATACAGAAATCTATGATAAAATGCGGAGTGCTTTTAAATTTGAAAAAGAATAAAAAAATCCCGAAGGGGGACCTTCGGGATCAAAGTGTTTTCTCAGTATGTTAATATAAGGAACTGAATAGTGTGTCCACTATCAGCATAGTTGCGATATAGAGTATTGTTTTAAACGTCTAGTGTTTGTGTGTTGTGTTTTAGTAACTAGGCAGGTGCGCCGTTTTACGGTATGCTTTGAAGGCAAGAAGTGTCAGTATATTATTATTCAAAATAGATGCCAATATTTTGTAATGTTATTACTATATCCGATAGGGGTATCTATGAATGTTTGAACGGTCGAATATAGGCGATAAGCGGTTCTTGTCACCCTGTTCTTTTATTATTAAACGAAGCGGGCATACAAGAAGTAGCATTTGAAGAAACAGAGCATTTCCAAACCTACGACTCTTTTTTTAAAAACTACAAAGGAATGATTCATCATCTGATTCAAGAATGAGAATGGAGACAGATTTCGTTTATGAAAATCTTATAAACGAAATCTGTCTCTATTCTCTGTTCTCTCCACTCTGTTCTAATTTTTTAAAACTGCATACCAACTGATAAATAAGAGCGCAAGCCACCAAATAAAAAAGGTAATTCAGCGCTCAAAAAGTTATCACCAGAAGTAAATTCAATAGGCGTACCGATCAAATTATTATCTTCAATATCTGCTTCAAGGCTTTCTCGAATTTGTTCAAAATTAATATCCTCCATAGAGGTGAATGTGCTGGTAACATTATATTGTTGCACCGAGACACCTAAGATACCCCAATCAATTACAAAACGATCTTTGATCACCCATTGGGTTCCAAGTTGAATGCCCACACCGTATGTCGTTAAAGCGGAATTAGCATTCGTCAAATTGTCTTCTATAGTAGTGTCAAATAGATATTTATAGTTTGCATATTTTGCAAATGGTGCATAATAAAATCCCCTTGGTGCGCCTTTTTTCTTGCTATAGATTCTGTAATCGCCGACTATACTGAATCCAGAAAAATCACCTGTGCCAGGAGTATCTGCTAAAGCGTCTGCTATAAATAAAGGAGCGGCACCGGGAATGAAAAAACCTGCTGATAAGCTCGCAGAATTACGATCGCTAAGAATACGTTCATAATTCAAACTTATATTTCTAAATGCTAAATTAGGTAAGTTTAGTTTTACAATATTTTTGTAAGCGTTCGTAACTTTTGTAGGCTTAGGTCTTTCATCGGCAACAGGAGTAGGCGTTGTTTCTACGGAGTTGGTATTTTCAAGCGTTGTTTCTATTGGAGAATCTCCAAAAGTCCTTTGAACAGGAGGGTTATTTTCTTCTATCACTTCCTGTGGCGTGGCGAAAATATCTTCTGCATCAGAGCTAATATTCGTCTCTTTTTGTTGATCCTCCATAAAAGGGGCAGCATCTTCTAATTTTACTGCTAAAGCAGAAAATTCTTGTTGCAAGTTCTTAAAGTCTAAATTTTGGAATTCTGCTTGTTGTAAGAATGTAGTGCCTTGTTGATTCCAAGCATTTTTTAAAGCAGATTCTGTACTGTGCGTACCTTTTCCAAAATCAATGATAGATTGAGTACCACCATAATTCTTGTCTAGTACTACTTCCTTTTTCTTATTATAAATTTTGACATTATAACTAGGGGCAGTAACAGGTATTGAATAATATGGACGACCAGCAACAGAGGATGTTTGAGGTATAGCTGCTTGCAATCCTTTCATATATTCGATGACCACTTCAAAGTCTCCATTATTCTTAACTCTCGTTAAGTTGTTGACCTGCAAGACGGCATGATAATTTTCAAAAGTCATGAATTCAGTTGCAAACGAATTAGCGGTAACGCTATAAGTGCGGTAGTAAGCTTTGGCAGGATAGGTAGTAGCCAAAGCTATTGTTGCTGTAGAAAATAGCACAGCAACTAATAAAAGTATTTTTCTCATTAGTGTAGATTATAGGTATAACAAAACAAGAACTTTTTGAGTCATTCCAAAGACATATTGGAGGGGGAGACAAGTAGATGTATTAGCTGTTTGAATTAGAATATTGACGAGTGTAGGTATAGTTTTGTATAAGGAGGTAGGATGTTACAAAAGTAGAGTTAATTGAGACTAAATGCATACCCATAAAAAGGTATTTATAATATATGAATATAATTTAAATTATTATTAATCTCTTAAGAAAACAAGTCTATTCAAGATTACTCTTCTTGAGTCATATTCAAAAGGTTGGTCAATTGATTTAAGTTTTTTTGATTCTCTGGCAGATAAAAAGCATCTAAAATATCTTTCTTTTCTCGGGTAGTTAAATGATAGGTCATGGATGCTTCCTCATTTTTTTCAGTAGGCCTATAAGTAAAGCGTATTACATCAAAATTTTCGGCACCAATTAAATCAAAAACAAAACCTAAGTTTGTATCATGTTCAAAATCTTGTAGTTTTAATATTTTACTTACAATACCTAGTGGATTTAAGATACTACCAATAAGACCTTCGCCACTTTCTGTGGGTGCCATATCATCAAATTTATCCTTACTACTAATTTGAACCAAAATAACACCACTTGTATTTTCGATAATCCAATCTTTGAATACATGAATAAATCGAGTAGCAGAAATGATCCCTTGATTGTCTCTAAAACCAGCATCTAAAACCTCTACCTCAGGTATACTTGGAAGGTGGACATTCGGCAATACATAAGGGTAAGTTGCATTCATTCGTAGAGCAGTGGTAAATCTTAAATTTAAAGCATCTTGATCTTCAAACATTCTTCCAAAGTCTATAGCATCTGTCAACACCGTATTTTCCTTTTCCATTTGTATTGGTGTTTTACTCATATAAGAAACACCTTGTGGAGAAATCAATAATCGACGACCGTCATTTACAATGGAGGGTGTAATAAACATCATAGGTATGATTGCCTCTTGCTCTGGCAAACGATAATCTAAAAGCGTTTTATCTAATGCTTGATGGGTATTTTCATTAAATTGTTTTTCAAAAATATACCCACGATCTTTGTAATAGGTATAGCCGCCAGATTCAAAAGAAACCCAAGGCATAAACAAATCATTGGCGACTATCGCAAAGGTGATGGAGTTTAATAAATCAGTAGAAATATCATCTAAATAGCTAGGATCATATAGATCCATATTCTTTCCAATTTCTTTCTGATAGTATAATTCTCTTAGATAGGCAGCGCCCATCATCCCCCCTGAGGCACCTGAGATTAAGGAGGTATGATTTAAAAACTCGCCCTCTAAATGTTGATCCACTTGCTGTATGACTTGAGAAGTCCAAGTAGCCGCTTTCAACCCGCCGCCACTAACGCAAAGGAAGATTATTTTCGGCTTAGCTTTTTGCTGTTTAGCTTTCCAATTATTTAATATTTTAATGGTATTAACCTTGTCTTCTTCCACAAAATCAGGAAACGATAAATCTAGTAATTGTTGTTGATTATAAGGTGCTAAGCCAACATTATAATTTAATCCATAGGCTCGATTCTCATGGTTGAAAATATCAAAGTGCGTCAAAAAATTGATACCTACTAATATTAAAATAATAATCGTCATTCGCCATTTACCAAACCAATAAGTAACCGCCCCTACTAAAGAAATAATCATTCCTCCAAGAATGAAAATATTAGAAGCAGCAGGGAATCTCATATAAGGATTATCCATCAATAAGCCCATCAGTATCAAGAACAAAAAACTAACCAGTTGTACCACTAATACATTCAAATGATTTTGTTTAAATACCTTGTATATAAGACTTTGATCATAATGGGCAATACTTCGCACGATTCTAGGACGAAGGGTATGATTTAAATAAGTATCTACCCGCCAAGTAGTCGCTCCTGTTCGAATAGCTTCAATATTAATACGCGGCCGACCAGGCGTTAATTGTTTCATTAAATCTGGTGCTGGGGTTTTAGCTTTTGGAGCGTAAGCAAGGATGTCCTTATTAGTAAACTGAAAATAAAAAGAGAGTAGCAGTATTAATAATCCCCCTCCTAAGAAGAAGCTAGCACAATTGAAAATAATTTCTTTAAATCCTCTAAACTCATAGTATCCTTGGAAATAGACAATATGAACTAAATAGAAAACAAAAAAGGCAAATGGGATAATAAAATTATTAATACAAAATTTAGTAAATGGCTTTTCAAGAGTGGCTAAAAATGGAAAGCGATACGCATCTAAGAGGTAAGTCGTCAAATTCCAAGACATCAGAAATGCCCCAAACCAGAACCCAACAATAAAAAAACTCCAAAAATTGACCTGACCAAGATATTCAGGAGAAAGGAACAAATATTTTGCCCCAAACAAACTAGCTATATGACCAGATATAGCTAATGCAAAAAATACCCAAATGCCAATAAGAATAAGATTGCTCCTCAGATGCAGCAGCAGCAACTGAAAAGGGAAAGAATAATACGTATTGATAATCCTTTTTCTCATTCTTTTGGGTAAAGCAGATTGTTAATCCGCTGGATAAATAGGTATTAGGGCAAATTGACAATCCGCCATACATGCAATCTTACAACCTTTCTAAATAAAGTAATAGCTTTAAATTTATATTTGGCTGTTAGTATCGTATATACAACAAAAATACATCCAAGCAATAGTGAAGTTGTTTAAAAAGAAGCAAGTGATTCCATTTGTGCTTCTACTGAATCCCTGTATTTTTACAAATATTAAATATCTTCTTAGTTTACGACAAAAGGCATGAGATACTTTGCAGAATTATCATTCAACGGTACGAACTACGTAGGCTGGCAGAAGCAACCAACAGGTATTTCTGTACAATCAACTATAGATGAAGCATTGAGTACCATTCAGCGAGAAAAAATTGAAGTAATGGGCTGTGGTCGAACAGATGCAAGGGTTCATGCCACCCAATTTTTTGTACACTTTGATATAGAGCAACCACTGGTTAAAAATTTGAAAGATCGAGTCAATAAGTTTTTACCAAAAGATATAGCGATTCGACGATTCATTGCTGTCAAAGATACAGCGCATGTTCGATTTGATGCGACCAATAGAGCTTATGAATATCATATAGAATACTATAAGAATCCATTGAAGTCAGATACAGCTTTTTTTTATCCTTATGCCCATCAATTGGATATGCAGTTGTTACAAGAAGCTGCAAAGCTACTGATCGACTATGATGAATTCTTTCCTTTTTGCAAAAGCCACTCTTCGGCCAAAACGATGTGTTGTGACATCCGAGAATGCAGATGGACGATAGAGGAGGAAGCAGACCATTTAGTCTTCCATATAGCGGCGGATCGTTTTTTACGTGGAATGGTTCGTTTGATTGTCGGTATGTGTATCAATGTAGCAAGTCATAAAGTTTCGTTAAAAGAAGTGAAAGCCGCTATGGATAATCAGCAGCGATTAATACGAAGTTATAGTGTACCTGCACATGGTTTATACCTAACAAAAGTGGAGTATCCTTACTTATAAAAATCAGGTTAATTATTTTTTTATAGAATACAAAAAAGCATGTACTATCTCTTGATTTCCTTAGTCATTGGCTTATTTATTGCCATGTTATTTTTAAATATTTACTTTCGAGTAAAGGTATTCAAAGCCTACAAAATTTTAGTACAAAATAAGGTCGAATTTGGTGCTGCCCATATCTTCAACGATAAAAAAATGGCTAAAGAAATCTTCCCGCAATACCCCAGCCAACGAGAGAATATTAAAATTTTTGTGAACCATATTCGTTATTCTATTAAAATGGCAACGGTATTGACTACGCTTATTACTTTATTCGGTGCTATTTTGATGTGGTATCGGTGATTAGAGATGTCGGAGGTCAGATCGTTCCTATTAGCTTACGCTAATGGAACTGTCAGATGTCAGACTGTGTGACAGTAAAGAACAACTTCTTAGTAACGACGAAATAATAAGTTGGACATCTGGACGAGAAGATTTTGTCCTCAGTTTTTCTTAAAAAATCCTTGCATAGCCTAGCTACGGAAGTATTTTTTAAGAGAAAATGAGGGCAAAAGATTCCGTCATAGATGTTCAAATTATTGTTTTGTCGTTACTTAGTAGGATCACATTATTTTAGTAAACTAATTATCTTTACAAAACATAAGACAAAGAAGTTGTTTAAAAATGAATTGATGCATTATTTGCAAGTCATTGATTCCTAGGATCTTCAGCTTTTTTGATTCCCGTAGCTAAGGCTAC
>CAKZUM010000619.1 GCA_937921525.1 uncultured Saprospiraceae bacterium | reverse complement strand
AATTCAAAAATCAGTATACCTATTTTAATATTATGCCTATCTATCTTGGCTTGTCAAAAAGGAACCCGTGATGTTAGTATTCTACCATCTTCCTTTTTTGACCTTAAAGAATTCTTTATGGAGGAAGAGGAGACTCTGTCTGGGAAAATAAAAAAGCTCCATAAAGAAATTAGAATTAATGGGAAGCTAGAAGAGCAAAGATTAGATTCTTTTGATTTAAAAAAAGAATTAGCAATCTTTATAGCTGCAGATATTAATCGACCTGCCTGGTTAGATCAATATCAAGTAGATAGTTTAAGGGATAATCGAAATGTACTAACGGCAATCAATTATAAGGCTCTTAAAAATAATTTGAAGACAAAAGAATTGAAGGTCAGTTATGAAGCGGGTATAGTTTCAGAGATTTATGTTAAAAAAGCTATATCGGCTATGGCAGCAACTTCTTTCCAAGAGCTAACTTATTATAAAGGGAAAGGATATAAAAATAGAAACGAGCAATCTATGATTTTTTCAAAAGCTAATACTATTCAATTAGATGTGAAGTTTTTAGAATAGAATTGTTCGACGGTAGCTGATGAGGCGAAATGGAGTAAAATTCTAAACGAAAAAAGCCTACCCTTTGTACAAAGAGTAGGCCTTTTTTATATGTTGATTTTGTTTGCTATCAGTAAGCAATTGCTTAGAAACCGTATGTTAAGCCCAAAGCACTATAGTTCTGAAGACCATCAAACTCAATTTCAGATTTTCTGATACCATAAGTAAAGCCTAAACCTACACCGTTCCAGATGTTAGCAATATTTATAGAGTTAATCCAAGTATACTCAAATGCACCAGCATCTCTTGCAGCAACTACCTCCATACCCGCATCGTTTAATTCTGCTGGTAAAGAAAGTGTTCCGTCACCATATGGGAAGAATGCACCTAAGTTAGAAGACCAAACAATACCGCCTGGGAATTCGTGTGTATAAGTACCTTTCACTTTTGCACCAACTGCATTTAAACTTTGGCTTGCTTCACCAGCAGACCAACCAATGTGGTAAGTTAAAGGGTGAATAACAAATACCAAATTAGGGATTTGATGAGGCGTCCAAGTAACACCAACACCTACGTCAAAAGAACCTGGGTTTAAGAAATTGAATACAGAAGAGTTAAAATCACCCATTGCAGAAATTGCAAAGTCTTGATTTAATCTGTAACCCCAAAGAGATGTACCAATTAATACGTCTGCGTTTCTATCTCCTAGAAAATCAGATCCCTGTGCATCGTCTTTAGTATCATTGTCTAACCCTTGCCAAGCAACATTAGCCGTAAGATTATTTCTCCAGAAAGTTTTTTCTTTGATGTTATTCGCAAATGCGTTAACACCTAAGTTTAAATTAGAAGAAGAACTATTTCTGTTAGCATTAGCCGCCCAGTTATTAGAGCTACCTATGTTCAACCCTACTAAACCGTTTAAACCAGTCTGCCATCCAGAAAGAACTTCTATCTCCTTCTTAAGGCCATCAATTTCTCCTTGAAATGCATCTATTTCTGCTTGCTTAGCTGCTTGCATTCCTTCGATTTCTGCTTTTTTAGTTTTTAGTTCTTCAAGAGTTTGTGCTTGAAGGAAGTTTACGGATAAACATACTAAAACTAGTAATGTCAAATTTTTAATCATCTTTAAAACTTTTAATTTAATAATGCTTTATAAATTTCCTACAAAGTAGGGGAAGTATCAGTTAAAACACTTCATATATAGTACAACAATCCAACGCCATAAGACTAGCGATTGCTGCTACGGGTAATTAAATAATTGAGCTTAATAAGCTATTTCCTTTAATAATTAAATGGTAATGTTTGTAGGATATAGTATAATAAAATACAAAATGAATATTTCATTATCATGCTATAAACTAGTGGTGGCCTTTGTGTGTTTGTAATTTTCTAATATACATTAAGAATGTATTTCTACCTTATCGTGAGCTAGTTTGCTAAGCGGAAATACTACTTTTCTATCACCTGTTTTTAAAACAAAAGATTTGTTATCCATTGTTTCTATTTGTCCTTTAATACCTTCTACTGTAATTTGATCTCCTGCTTCAAATTTATTTTTAACATAAAATGAAGCTAAAAAATTGGCCATCATTTCTTTAGAGGCAAGTCCGTAGCCTAGTGCAAAAGAAATTACTATGCCAGATATGATGATTAAGAAACTAGAATTAATTAAATCAGTACTAATTTTAGCTTGATCTAATGCACTCATTGTAACGATCATTAACAAGAAATAGAAAACAATTGATGCAATCGCCTTAGCTGATGGGATTCCCAAAGATTGACAAGTTGTTAACAAAAGTCCCTTAACAGAATCAGCTATCAATAAGCCAACTAAAAAGAATATAACTGCCGAGAATAGACTCGGTAAGTAATTCATAAAATCTATCATTAAATTAGAGATAGATTCTATTTGCAAGACATCAGCTGCTGTAATTAAGGCTATGAAAAGTCCCAAATAATAAACAACTTTACTAATTACCGTACTAGGCTTGATCGTAATATTTGCTTTTTGGACAACATCAATATCATTTAATTTATCCGCTAAGCTATCTACTTTTAGGCTTTCAAGAACTTTTCTTACTACTCTAGCAATGATCTTTGCAATCATCCATCCAAGAATGGCTATAACGAAAGCAAAGAGTATATTTGGTGCTGCTTGGGTTATTCTATTAAGTAATTCTAATGATAAATCGCCCATCTAATGAGAGTTGGTTTTGTTATAATATTTGATCTCTGTATGATTCAGAAATCTAATAGGGTTTTATTTTATCCTGCTGATGGACCACCAGAGGGAGCATCATTTTCATTTATGCTTCCGGGAGGGCCTGATCTTTTTTTTCTATTAGATGATGCTACTTCTCCACCAGTCATCATCACAAAAGCATCGAAAATTTTAGCTAAGTACAACTCTACCACTTGGCCAATGGTCTGCATACCTTCAATTTGTTGCCTTACTTGACGCTGTGTACCACTTAAGTCTGGCACTCGACCTATTTCATCATCTTGCAGTCTTTGAAAATTATTTTTCATAACTAATATATTTTGTAGGTCCCTAAGAACAGATATATGGCCTTAGGTCTTATTTTTCTCTAGAACTCTCGAGCTGCAAAAACTTCTTTGTATACCTTCTGGACTTTGTGTTTAGCCCTCTTAATCTTCATTTTGATCGCACTCTCAGATTTGAGTAAAGTTTCAGCTATCTCTTTGATAGACATATCATCTTGGTATTTCATCAGTAATACCGCTTTATCTCCAATTGGAATTTTATCCAGTATTATCTTTAACTTCTTTACCTCAATCTCTAATATTGCACTATCAGGTACCTCTTCTGCAACGTCTGCCACTTTTTCAATATCTTCAGAGAAAATATTCTTTTCCTTCTTACCTTTTCTAATTAGATCAATACAGTAGTTGTAAGTAATCGAATATATCCAAGTAGAAAATTTTGATTTTCCACCAAACTTGGCCAAATTCAAGAAAATCTTTAAAAAGATGTCTTGGGTAGCATCTTGAGCCAATGCTTCGTTTTTTAGTAAAGAGATACACTTACTAAATACCTTATTTGAGTATTTCAAGTAAAGTTGGTCAAAATACCTAGATTCTTGCGTCTCTAAATATTTTGCTATGAGTTCTTCGTCTGAAGTTTTGGTTCTATGCAGTGTCTTTTCCAAGTTTTTTTAAGTTTGTACTTTCCGCAAAGGTAAATAAAGTAGTACAACTTTGTATTAAGGAAGTAAAAGATAAATTTTTTATTTTCTTTCTTCTTCTTCCTTATTTTACAAGGGATTCCAAGTAAAAAATATTATAAAATGCAAGTATTCATCTCTTGTGATGGATATGCTACTAATATAGTAGTGCAAATATGGAGGTACGCAGCCGACTATTTGACGACAACTTTTGGTAATAGGGTACACAATTTAGTAAGGAATTTATGTTAATAATGCAAAAATGGTGCTTTTGACTTTATTTTAATTAGCTGATTTATAGATTCTTATAAAGATTGTTGGAGGTTTTTTTTTGAATTACATATATTTTCTAAAAAGCTATATTATGATAATAACAAGATGTACTTTAAATACTTATTTTAGAAATAGTAGGAGAGTATGTAGCAAGGAAGGGAGGTAACAAGTGTAATCAGGTTCGCAAATCTGATATATTGTAGGCTTAAGACCTTTGAAATTAAGAAGCCTATTTGTAGTTTATTTATTTTTCAGGCATGATGAAATTTAATTATTTGATCGCATGCAGCATCTAATAATTGGTAAACTTGTTCGAAGCCATCGTTATAATAAGGGTCTGGTACTCGGCGATTTTCATTAGGATAACTATAATTTAGAATCATTTTGACTTTATAAGCTTGTTCTTTGGAAGCTTTATCAAGAATCGTATTGTAATTATCTGCATCCATGGCAAGAATTAGATCAAAATCTTCTAAATCTGATGTTTTAAATTGTCGGGCTCGTTGATCCGTAATATCTATTCCATTTTTTTGCGCAATAGCTATTGATCTGCTATCTGGCAAAGAGTTGATATGCCAGCTACTGGTTCCAGCAGAATCCACCTGCCAGTTTAGATTTTTTTCTTTAAGCTTTGCCTTTAAAATACCTTCTGCTAGTGGTGAGCGACAAATATTTCCTAGGCATACCATTAATATTTTCATTTTAGATAGTGATTTTTGAACAATTTCTCTAAAGGTATGGATTAGGGCAAACGAAAAGTCAAAATCGTAATATGTAATTCATTGGAAAATGTTTGGGTCGATGGTTGAAGTTTGTAACTTCAACCTAATATTTTGAAAGTTTGTAACTTTCTTCCACTAAGACATATTATAAAAACGACTTTTCGTTTGCCCTAAGATATGGATAAAAAAGAGTCTATTAGAAAAATGGATTCTAATAGACTCTTGTATTATCTTTTCCTTCGAACTGGCCAGTACTTTGCAAGTTTCGGCCATTGTATAAATTGTGACAGCAAAAGTGAAGTATAATTATACCTTCATCTTATTGAATGTATCCATCACCTTACGTACGTGATCTGCAGATTTCTTCAATAATTTCTTTTCTGGTGCTTTTAATTGTAGTTCTAATACTTCTTGAATACCTTTCTTACCTAACTTAACAGGTACGCCTAAGAACATATCCTTCAAGCCATACTCTCCATTCAACTTAGCACATACAGGGAAAATACGATTCTCGTCTTTGATAATCGCTTCTACCATTTGTGCAGCTGCTGCACCTGGTGCATACCATGCAGAAGTACCCATTAACTTCACTAATTCTCCACCTCCTTTCTTCGTTCTTTCAACAATCGCCTTTAACTTATCTTTTTCGATTAATTCCAAAACAGGAATACCAGATACCGTTGTATATCTAGGAAGTGGTACCATTGTATCACCATGTCCACCCATTAATACTGCCTGTATATCTTTTGGAGATACCTTCAATTCTGTTGCTAAGAATGCACGGTAACGAGCTGTATCCAAGATACCTGCCATACCAAATACCCGCTT
>CAKZUM010000618.1 GCA_937921525.1 uncultured Saprospiraceae bacterium | reverse complement strand
TGTACGAACTGATTATCAATAGCTTAGGGTTTTGAGGAAGCATTAAAATTGTTGCCTAGCGAGCTAGGTGACTATTTTAATGCAAACTCAAGTTCCTAAGATATTGGTTATCAGGAAGTAGAAATTTAGACAAGCTCTTAGGCTCTTTGACAAATCCAATAAAAAACTATAGGATTGTAGAGGTTTGTAACCTCGATGCTATACGATAATCATACTGCATCGAAGTTACAAACCATAGCCGTCAGGCTATCAGAAAAGGCGCTTGATAATCAGGTCATTAACAACGAATTCTTGGTGGCAGACATTTTAAAAATGGCTGACACCTTTTCGTAGATCCCAAGTATCAGCCACTTTCTAAGTGTCTGCTACTAAGAGTCCGTCTCTTAACCTTACGGCTATGGTTACAAACCTCGAAAATCTGTTCCAAAAACAGTATTTATTATAAAGATCAAAAAGTGTACGACTTGATCTTGACACTTGACCTTCCTCACCTCTCTATTCTCTGCTACTTAAACAACTCTATCTGCTGCTTAATCTTACCTGTTTCCTTTTTATTTAATGTTGAATCTGTATTGTCAGCCGTCAATACGCGTTTAATAACCCGCAATTTATTGGTATATTTATTTTGTGCTTCATTAAAAATACCAAAGTGATCAATCTTATCAATTCTTACTTGCCCGTACGCATGTAGTACTTTGCCCGCTTCGCAGATGATCCCTGCATGGTTGATGTGTCCTTTTTTATCTTCAAAAAATACCAAATCCCCTACCCTAGACTGCTCGAAGAAATCTATTAATTCTCCCTTACGTGCTTGCAAATAAGCATCTCTCGGCAAAGTGATCCCCAACATTTTAAAAAGCACTTGAATCAACCCTGTCCCATCTATCCCAAAAGGAGATCGCCCCCCTTTCAAGTAAGGGGCATACAAATATTTTCTAGCTAATTTTATTAAAAGCTCATTGGTCGGCGTAATAGTACTTGCATTAATAACTTGACCGCTAAAGGAATAATTGACGCCTCCTAATTCAAACTTCATTCCATCAAAGCTAGGTAAGGTAGCGCCCATGGTGATTGGAAGAAAGTGATCTGGCGCAATGGCTGCTTGTGCGATTTCCATAGAACAGGCAAAATTGCTTTGGTATCGCTCCACTTCCTCTTCGGTTAGTGTCGTAATTTGATTGGATTCTACCCATCCAATTTGGTTGTCCCACAGACAACGGATTTTAGTCCATTCCCCTGATTTTTCCCAAACTTCTACTAGTTCCCCTAATAGCAATTGGGTAATCATTTCCTTCTTATGGCCTTTTCCGCTTCTGACAGGAACCACACTTAAGTTGCAAGTACTTACTATCATTTTGGTGTATTGAGTGGAGGAGAACTTAGTTTTTAGCTAAATTCTTTAGTTTTCTTTTATATGTATGGGTTACTTACACTACTTGGACTTTTAAAGAGCAGAGAATAGAGAGCAGAGAATAGAGACAGATTTCATTTAAAAAATGAAGAAAATTCATAGTTTTTTAAACGAATTCTATCTCTACTCTCGCTTCTCTGCTCTCTATTCTAAAAATAGGTAGTATTTCTAGTGATGTCATCCAATAAACACTAACTAGTACCTTAAAGATAATAAAATTACTTAAAGGTCCGTTTGATTAGTTGATAATATTGCATCTTTGTTTCTACTTTTCTACAACAATATCGAAAATTCTAGGAACAATATCTGATAAACTTCAGTAAAATTTAAAATTCAAGAATTAGCGCATACTATTTATACGTGAACACATGGCAGCGAAGTAGGTGTCGCCCCAATTTGTCCAGCAACGGGAAGTTGCGGGACAAAAGGCTAATGTCTCAGCAGGTTTAAATGAAATACGGTTATACTCTATACGCTTCAACAGTAGAAATTTAAAGTATGTTCAATTTTCCATTTCCTGATAATCAGTTGGACAAATTTTTAAAAATACTCATCGGTCATCTTTCCATATTATGATAAGAATTATTCTCGCTTGTTTTGTTTTTGTAGTATCTACTGGTTCCCTATTGGCACAAGACAAACACTTTACCCAATACTTCGCCGCACCTATGACAATCAACCCAGCATTGACGGGCGCATTCCAAGGTAAGTATCGGATAGGCGTAGTTCGAAGAGAACAATGGGGACAAGCTTTAAGTAGCCCTTACTCGACTTTTGCAGGGGCGGTGGATGTGCGGTTTCCTGCCAGCTACAAACAGCGGAAATATGATGATGCAGTAGGTGTAGGAATCTTATTTTTTAATGATAAAGTAGATGATATTGGTTTTAGGACGACCCAAATGGCATTATCTGCTGCTTATCATAAGGCACTAGACCAAGAAGGGGCGCACTACTTGACCCTTGGTCTGCAATTAGCAACCAATCAAAGAAGTGTTAATTATGAAAATTTAAGTTTTGAAGATCAGTATGATGGCTTAAATGGGTACGTTTTGCCATCTGGGGAAGCATTACCAGAGAATAATTTCTCTTATTCTGATCTAGCACTTGGTTTGAATTATACTTTTTCCCCTACCCGTAGAGTTACGCTGTATATGGGCGCAGCCATGCACCATGTATTTGAGCCCAATGTATCTTTCTTAGCAGCCAATCCAGATGTATCTGTTTCCATTCCAGAAGAAGATAATTTACATCGAAAATATTCCGCACAGTTAACTGCTCGTTTTCCAGTAGCAGATAACATCTATTTAACACCGAGGGTTTTATTTTCTGCACAAGGGCCGCATCTTGAAATTAATGCTGGAACAAATGTAAGAATCTCTGTAGGCGACTATACCCCCGTAGCACTATATCTAGGTAGTTGGGCAAGGCCAGTAAAAAATGCAGATCAGTCCATTATGCTGGATGCCATAGTTGGAATGGTAGGGATAGAATATAATAATTTACTATTTGGATTTAGCTATGATATGAATGTAAATGACTTTACAGTAGCCGCTAATCCACGTACCTCTTTTGAAATATCCATCGCCTATTTAGGTAATTTTGAAAATGAAGAGATCTTATGTCCTAAATTTTAGCCCCATTCAGATAAGGACTTAAAAAAAGTTTGTTTTTCTTTAAAAATTAAACGACTCATTTTCAGCTACTTATAACGAAATTTATTCCTTTTGAAAAAAAAATTAAAAAACATTCTAGTTAGAGGTTGACAATGTTCCAACCACCTTATATATTTGCAATCGCTTTTAAAGAGAAGCGTTTTTTAAGTACATAATGGCCCATTCGTCTAGTGGTTAGGACGCCAGGTTTTCATCCTGGTAACAGGGGTTCGATTCCCCTATGGGCTACCATTTATTTTTTTTGTAAAGAGGGTAAAACAGTTAATACAATAATTGTTTTACCCTTTTTTACGTTATAGCCATTCCTCTCTCGACACTACCCTATCCAATTTTCCTTTCTTTGATTTAATTAGTTTTACCACAA
>CAKZUM010000617.1 GCA_937921525.1 uncultured Saprospiraceae bacterium | reverse complement strand
GTATAAAAAATATTTATCCTCTTTAGCGAAGATAAAAGAGGAACTAACATTAGGACGTGGTAAAAATGCTTTTTTAGGATCTCTAACCTCTAATACATCCCGCTTGTCATAATTCAAATTCTTACCTAATTTATATCTAAGATTAGTCGTTGTTTCTCTATCTCCTACGACTTTAGAAGGCGTTTTTACTCGAATAGTTCCATGATCTGTTGTGATAATTAACTGAACATCTCTTTCCGCAATACGCTGTAGTGCCTCCCAAAGTGTGGAATGTAAAAACCAAGATTTGGTAAGGGACCTGTAAGCCGTTTCATCACCAGCCAGTTCTTTCAATACTTCCATTTCTGTACGGGCATGAGAAAGCATATCAATGAAATTATAGACAATCACCGTCAAGTCATTATTGAGATAATTTAAAATATTATCATTCATTTTCTTTGCATGGTACATGTTGGTTACTTTCGTATATGCAAAGCTGATCGGTTTTCTAAAAGTTCGATTAACTTGTTCTTCTAATAAGTCTTCTTCATGAAGATTCTTTCCTCCTTCATCAATGTCATTTTTCCACCAATCAGGAAATTTTTTAGCAATCTCAGAAGGCATCAAGCCAGAGAAAATGGAGTTTCTACTATATTGAGTAGAAGTCGGTAAGATGCTATAAAAGAAGTCTTCTTCTTCCACTCGATATAATTCCGTAATAATTGGTTCCAATATTTTCCATTGGTCAAACCGTAAATTATCTAATAACAACATCACCGTAGGTTTGCCCGAAGCCATTTCAGGGAAAATTTTTCTACGCATTAAATTATTAGATAAGACAGGGGCTTCTCCTACCTCATTGACCCAGTTCAAATAATTCTTATCAATAAATTTTGAGAAAGTACTATTGGCTTCTGCCTTTTGCATAGAAATAATATCGGACATCTCTGTTGTATTAGAGGCATCTAATTTTAATTCCCAGCTAATAATTTTTTTATAAACTTCCCCCCATCCTCTAAAGTCGAGACCATTGTTTATCTCTGTCAAAATTTGACGAAACTCTTGTTGATAATCAGAGGTGGTTCGTTCCTTAACTAGCCGTTTATTATCAATAATTTTTTTGAGGGTCAGTAGAATTTGATTTGGATTGACAGGTTTGATTAAGTAGTCAGATATTTGCTGACCTAACGCTTCTTCCATAACATTCTCTGCTTCATTTTTTGTAATCATGACGACAGGAAGGTGGGGCGACTTTTCTTTTATCTTTGATAGCGTTTCTAGACCCGTAATGCCAGGCATAGATTCATCTAAAAATACGACATCAATATCATTGTGCTCTTCGCATTCTTCTAAGGCGTCATACCCATTACTTACAGTCAACACATCATATCCTTTTTTCTCTAAAAAAAGTAATTGGGGCTTCAACAAGTCAATTTCATCATCTGCCCAAAGAATTTTAATTTTATCCATGCGAATTATTTTTATTTGATTATAGACACTGAAGTTGTTTAAGAATGCCTATAGGTAGTGGAATTTTAGATATGTTTTAAGTCGTACATTCATCTAAACGAGTAAGTATCCTACATAGTATAAGTACTCAAAATAAACTAGTTTTTTCTAAACTACAAAAGGTACAAAAGGAAATAAAAGTGACATAAATGGAATTGTCGGTTTTTTAACAATACTAAAAAAAAATTAAAATATAATTTTTTATAAATATAATATATGTATCTTTGTATGACAACTTTGGATTCAAAAAGGCTTTCAAAAAAAGCCATAACAATTATCCATAGAGCCCTAAATTGACAATAAGAATTCGTTTCTCATAGTATGGGTAGCCCAATGGGCTGCCTTTTTACTTTGGAGAAAGTATACGATCTTACCAAACTGTACATTATCTACCTACTAGATATTTCCATCTTTGTTTTGTTTACTCATGGTTCTGTAGCTTTGCAGTAGTATAACATTACTGGACATGAGCAAAAAACAGAGAACTATCTGTCTCTCACGTCTACTCTATTCTATTCCTAAGGAATGAAAGAATAATAAATGTTACTTCTTTGGCGTAGCCATTTTTCTGTCTTAGCTTTTCAAAAAAATAGTGCATAGCCGAGCTACGGACTCTTTTTTTGGAAAGCTAAGACTGGAAAAGGGCAAGCCAAAATGTAATAGTTATTGTTTTTTCATTCCTAAGCTATCTTTATGATGAACAAGAAAAAAATATTTAATGATCCAGTATATGGATTTATTACGATTCCCTACGATATTTTATTCGATTTAATAGAACATCCTTACTTTCAGCGACTAAGACGTATTAAACAATTAGGATTAACAGATTACGTGTACCCGGGGGCTTTACATACTCGGTTTCATCATGCGTTAGGTGCTTTACATTTGATGACAGAGGCTATCGAATCTCTAAGATCGAAAGGCGTGGACATCACGGAAGAAGAAGCTATAGGTGTTTCTATAGGCATTTTATTACATGATATTGGTCATGGTCCATTTTCTCATGCTTTAGAACATTCTTTAGTAAATATTCACCATGAAGAGCTGTCCTTGCTATTTATGGAGGCTTTAAATAAAGAATTTGGAGGTGCTTTAACAACGGCAATAAAGATTTTTACCAATTCCTATCCCAAAAAATTTTTACATCAATTAATCTCTGGACAGCTAGATATGGATAGACTAGACTATCTTACAAGAGATAGTTTTTTTACAGGAGTGCATGAAGGGGTGGTAGGATATGATCGGATCATTAAAATGCTTGCAGTTAGAGATGATGAGTTGATGGTAGAAGAAAAAGGAATCTATTCTATAGAGAAATTCTTGGTTGCTAGACGATTAATGTATTGGCAAGTTTATTTACACAAAACGGTAGTGGCAGCAGAACAGATGTTAGTAAAAATATTAAAGAGAGCAAAGGAGTTAGCCCAGCAAGGCATTGATTTAGATGTTCCTGCTAGTCTTAAGTATTGTTTATATGAGTTAGATTCTGTTAAAAAGTTGAATCAAAATACGAGTGTTCTATTAAATAACTTTGCAAGATTAGATGATTATGATATATTTGCAGCCCTTAAGACTTTTACTCAAGTACCAGATCCATTTTTAGCGCATTTATCAAAGGCATTAATAGATAGAAAGTTATTTAGAATTGAACTAAGGTCTAAGCCTTTTGAAAATGTTTACATTGATAGTATTCGCTCTAAGATAATAGAAGCATTCGCTATCAAAAAAACAGATGTGGATCATCTCATCATAACCGGTAAGGAAACGAATAGTGCTTACAACACATCTAAACAAGAAATAAAAATACTATATAAAGGAGGTAAGATACTCCCTATGTCAGAAATTAGTGATTTTGGAATCAAAACGGAGATAATTACCAAGTATTATCTATGTTATCCCAAAAATATACCCTATTTTTGACGCAAATAAGTTACTAACATTGTGTTTGTAATCTTATTGATAAAACACATATAAGAAATTAATCAATACAAACAAAACTTCTCAAAAGTGGAGAATATGTTTTTCTTGAGGTCTATGTGAATATAGGGATCAAGAAAAGCATCCCTTTTGGGTTTTCAGTTTATTTTTAAATAATCAAAATTGGCATTGTAATTATGAAAAATTTAGGATTCTTACTATCTATGGTGTTCATGCTAGGGGTAGTTACTTTATCAGCTCAACCAACTGATAGTGACCCTGTGGCGAAAGAGCCAGGAAAGTGTTATGCTAAGTGCTTGATTTCTGATGAGTATGAAACAATCACAGAGCAAATAGAAACTAAGGCTGCTTCAAAAAGAGTAGAAGTAGTTCCTGCTGCTTATGAAACAGTAACAGAACAGTTTCAATCTAAAGCTGCGGCTACAAGATTAATCGCTGTTCCTGCTGAATTCGGAACTACAACAGAGCAAATGTTGTCTAAAGAAGCTGCAACGCAGTTGATCACAACTCCTGCTCAGTTCGAAACTGTATCAGAGCAAATGTTGTCACAAGAGGAGTCAAAGCGATTAATCGCTGTTCCTGCGACTTACGAGACGGTATCAGAACAAGTATTAGTACAAGAAGAATCTACAAGATTAATACCTGTACCTGCGACTTATGAGACTGTATCTGAGCAAGTTCTTGTTCAAGAAGAGTCTAAGCGTTTAATCGCTGTTCCTGCTGTTTATGAAACAGTTACAGAACAAATGGAAGTAAAAGCTGCTTCTTCTAGAACAATTACTGTACCTGCAACTTACGAAACAGTTACAGAGCAAGTTCTTCAACAAGAAGAGTCTAAGCGTTTAATTGCTGTACCTGCAACTTACGAAACAGTTACAGAGCAAGTATTAGTAAAGCCTGCCTCTAAGCAGATGATTCCAGTACCTGCAACTTACGAAACAGTTACGGAGCAAGTATTAGTGAAAGAAGCTTCTACTAGAATCGAGAAGATTCCTGCAATGTACGAAACTGTTACAGAGCAAATTGAAGTAACTCCTGCTTCTACGAAGTGGGTAAAGCGTAAGGCAGACAGAAATTGTCTTTCTGCTGATCCTAACGATTGTCTAGTATGGTGTTTAGTAGAAGTTCCAGCTGAATTCAGAACAGTTACTAAAAGAGTTAGACAAGGTTGTGCAGCTGGTTACACGGATAACGGAGAAGACTGTGTTAAAACAGTAGAAATTCCTGCTCAGTACGGTACACAAACAAAGCAAGTGTTAAAGACACCTGCATCTGTACAGGAAAGAGAAATTCCTGCGGAATATAAGACAGTAACTAGACAAGTAGTTAAGACACCTGCAACAACAAGAGAGGAAGTAATTCCTGCTCAATACCAAACAGTATCTAAGCAAGTTGTGAAGACGCCTGCATCTTCTAGAGAAGAGGCTATTCCTGCTCAGTTTACTACAGTATCTAAGCAAGTAGTTAAGACACCTGCAACAACAAGAGAGGAAGTAATTCCTGCTGTATATAAGACAGTTACAAGACAGGTTGTTAAGACGCCTGCTGGTGTACAAGAGGAAGCAATTCCTGCTGTATATAAGACGGTAACTAAGAGAGTAGTAAGTACGCCTGCTGGTGTACAAGAGCAAGAAATTCCTGCTCAGTACCAAACTATTACAAAGCAAGAAGTTAAATCTCCTGCTTCTACAAAAGAGGAAGCAATTCCTGCACAATTCGGTACACAGTCTAAGCAAGTAGTAGCTTCTGCTGCTTCTACTCGTGATATTGATGTTCCTGCTGAGTATACTACTGTTACTAAGAGAAACTTAGTAAAGAAAGGTGGTTTCACAGAGTGGAAAGAAGTATTATGTAACTACCAAATTACAACAGAAGTTGTTAGATCTGTACAAGCTGCTCTTAGAACAAGAGGCTACGATCCAGGTCCAATTGATAACGTAATGGGTACTAGAACTAAAGCTGCTTTAACTAAGTTCCAAAAAGATAATGGTCTTCCAGTTGGTCAAATGGACAAGGAGACTATGAATGCTTTAGGTATCAAGTACTAAGAACTAATAAGTGAATTATAAGTCAGAGATTATCTGATAACGATTTACAATCAAAAAAGCCTTCTATTCTTTACAGAATAGGAGGCTTTTTACATTTTATCTATACTGAAATTTACTTCATAGGCTAATAGTGGCAAAACGACCACTAATTTTTTACCACATAGGTACATAGGTCACATAGAATAGCGTCAAACTATGTGACCTATGTACCTATGTGGTAAAAAAAACATGTGGTAAGAAAAACATGTGGTAAAAATACACCTAATTGGTAGCAACCAAAAAGCCCCTCGCAAGATGACCTGCGAAGGGCTTAATTTTTGGAGGTTGGGAGCGGATTTGAACCGCCGTACGAGGTTTTGCAGACCACTGCCTAGCCGCTCGGCCACCCAACCATTTTGCTTTGTCTTATAGTATAACGCATATATTACCAAAGCGGTTGCAAAGATAATCTATTTTTTATAGGATACTTATTTTTTATAAATAAATTTTATTTTTTTTACCCTTTTTAGGTTATTCGTATTGATTTGAAAGATGAAATAATGAGGTTTATCATATATTTTCAATAAAAATTGAAAAAAAGAGACTTATATAGATTTTTACATTTGCTAGACAAATTTAAGTAGGAATTATACTATTCCTATGGCTACCCAATTTTATATTGAAATGCAGTTACTTATTGAATTTAAATTGGTTTAGATTAGTTAATTGTAGAATAAATTTGCCTACCCTAATTAGCTTTATTTATTTAGAAAAATTCTAAATAAACATCGGTATATAAGATGTATTGCCGAAGAAAGCGATGAATTTTATCTTTGCGCATAATTTTAGAAATCAGTTCAAATCTTAACTGTTTTTTAACAAAATCGTGATTCAGATGAGTAGCATTTGTTGAAATAAATTCTATTCTACATAAACATCATTTTCAATGATATATCGGTATTTATCTTCAAAATCCTTTCTGTTGTTGGTTACTCTCTTAATGAGTGCCAATTTTCTTCTTGCTCAAGACTTAGCGGAGGGTAAAGAATTGTTTAGAGCAAACTGTGCCACTTGCCACAACAAAAACATGAAGTCTGACATGACTGGACCTGCTTTGGGTGGGGTAGAGGAGCGTTGGGCAGATTACCCAAAAGAAGATTTATATTCTTGGATAAAGGGGTCTCAAGCTTTGATTCAATCTGGTCATCCTAAAGCAAATGAGCTATGGAATCAATGGAAGCCAAATATCATGCAGAATTTTGGTAACCTGTCAGATGCACAGATTGATAACATTTTAGCTTATGTAGATGATGTCTATGTGAATGGTGTTAAAAAACCTGGCGGTGCTGGTGGGGAAGTTGCTAACGTAGGTGTCGCAGCAGATCAAGGAAGTAATACTTTATTGTATACTGTATTGGCAGCAATACTTGGTTTGTTAGCATTAGTGCTGGCGAGAATCATTTCTAATCTTAATACTCTAGCTCAAGTAAAGGATGGGACAGCAGTTGCGGGTACTAAGAAATCTATTCTTGATATATTAAGCAGTAAAGGTGTTGTCGCTTTTGCTTTATTTGCATTAGTGGTAGCAGGGGGATATACAACGATTAATAACGCCATCACTTTAGGTCGTCAGCAAGGATATACACCAGATCAACCGATCAAATTTTCTCACGCACAACACGCAGGTATTCAAAAAATAGATTGTCAATATTGCCATGATGGTGCTAGACGATCTAAGCATTCTGTCATTCCAGCGGCCAATACTTGTATGAACTGTCATAAAGCAGTAAAAGTAGGCTCGAATTATGGTACTGCGGAGATTTCTAAAATATATGCTTCTATAGGGTACAATCCAAAGACAGATAAGTATATCGAAAATTATGAGCAACTACCTCAAGAAGATATAGAAAAAATATATAAGGGTTGGATTGTAGATCAATTCGTTCAAAGTGACGATGCTAAAGCTAGATTCAAAGGAGCGAAATTGGCAGAGATGGCAGAGAAAGAAGCGATGAAGCAATGGTCAGGTATTGTTTCTTCTTTGACGAACGAACAAAAGAAAACGGTACAAGGCCCAATCGAGTGGGTTCGAATCCACAACTTACCAGATCATGTTTATTTCAACCATGCACAACACGTTTCTGTAGGTAAAGTAGAATGTCAAACTTGTCATGGTAAAATAGAGCAGATGGAAGTAGTTGGACAATATGCGCCTCTATCTATGGGATGGTGTGTGAATTGCCACAGAGAAACAGAAGTGAAGTTTGCGGATAACCCTTACTATGATTCTTTTGAAAAATATCACGCAGAAATAAAAGATGGCTCCAGAAGTAAAGTGACGGTGGAAGATATAGGCGGGTTGGAATGTCAAAAATGCCACTATTAATAATATAATGATAAATGGTAAATGATGAATGATGAATGCTGTACGAGATTTATCATTTATCATTTACCATTCACCATTCATAACTATAATTGAATTTAGATGGAAAATCAAAAACTGGGGATTTGGGTAGGTACTGAGGATTTGAACAATGATCCTGCCTTTGCATTGGAGGCGGAAAAAGAATTCAAGCATGACCCTGCGACCGCAGATAATAAAGAAGTAGATACTTCTTTTGAGTCTAACCGTAGAGATTTCTTGAAATATTTAGGTTTTGGTATAGGTGCAGCTACCGTAGCTGCTTGTGATACGCCTGTACGTAGAGCCATTCCTTATGTGACGAAGCCAGATGCGATTGTACCGGGGGTAGCTACTTATTACGCTTCTTCTTTTGTAAAAGGTGGAGACTATTGCCCAGTTTTAGTAAAGACAAGAGAAGGAAGACCCATCAAGATAGAAGGTAACAGTTTGTCCAGTATCACAGGTGGTGGTACGAGTGCTAGAGCACAGGCAAGTGTATTAGACTTATACGACACAGCCAGATTAAGAGGCCCATTGGCAGCGAATGCGGAAGGGAAATTTGCCAAGACTACTTGGGCAGATTTAGATGCAGCGGTAAAAGGCAAGTTAAATGCAGGCTCTCAAATCAGAATCGTAACCAATACTATTTTAAGTCCAACTACTAAGCAAGTATTAAGCGATTTTACAGCTGCTTATCCAAGTGCTAAAGTAGTTACTTATGATCCTGTTTCGGCTTCTGCTTTGTTACAAGCGAATGAAGCAAACTTCGGTGTAAAAGCCGTTCCAAATTATAAATTTGATAAGGCAGATGTTATTGTAGCATTTAATTGTGATTTCCTAGGTACTTGGATTTCACCGATTGAATACGCAAAAGGCTATGCTAAGAATAGAACAATCACCAGTATATCAGGCGCAAAAATGTCTAGACACTATCAAGTGGAAGGACATATGTCCATGACTGGTTCTAATGCAGATAATAGAATTTTAGTAAAGCCATCTGAACAAGGCGTAGCGATTGCTGCTTTGTTGAGTGCGCTTGGTGGCGGTGGCAATGCTGCTGGCTTGAATGATAAAGCGGCTGCACAGATCAAAGCAATCGCAGCAGACCTACAAGCACACAAAGGTCACTCTATTGTAGTATCTGGCTCTAATAACAAGAGCGAGCAAATGATGGTTAACAAGATCAATAATTTGCTTGGTAACTATGGAAATACAATTTCTTTCACAGGTGCTTCTAACCAGCGACAAGGAATTGATAAGGAGGTACAGGACTTGATCGAAGAGATGAATAGCGGTAGAGTAGATGCCTTATTCGTGATGGGTGCGAATCCAGCATTCGATATTCCTAATGCAGCAAAATTTGTAGAAGGTGCAGCTCAGGTTGGACTAAAAGTCTCTTTTGCTGGCTTAATGGATGAAACCACTTCTCTATGTAATTACATCGCACCAACGAATCACTTCTTAGAATCTTGGGGGGATGTAGAACCAAAGAAGGGATATTATAGTATTATCCAACCTACCATTCACCCATTATTTGATACTAGAGAACAAGAAGTTTCTTTACTGTCTTGGGCTGGTAAGGATATGGGTTCTGATCAAGCTTATTACGAGTATATTCAACAGAATTGGAAAAATAATATTTTCTCTCAGCAGACGAGCTACGCTACTTTCCAGAGTTTTTGGGATAATGTAGTACATGATGGGATATTTGAAGCACCTGCTAGTGCAGGCGCATCTGGTTTCTCTGATGCTGGCATTGGAACAATCACGCAGCCGATAGGAGGAGAAGGAATGGAGATCGCTTTCTACGAAACGGTTAACATGGGTGCTGGTAACTACGCAACTAACCCTTGGTTAACAGAAATGCCTGATCCAGTTACTAGAACGACTTGGGGTAATTACCTAGCAGTTCCTGTAAAGTGGGATGGGGTACGTTTGTTTGAAGGAATGAATGGCTTGAACTTAGAAGAATATAGAGGTAAAGCGGATATTGTTTCTTTGGATGTAAAAGGAATGCCGCAAAATGTAACTGTAGTAAAGCAGTTTGGTTTAAAAGAAGGAACGCTAGCCTTAGCTTTAGGATATGGACGATCTGTTGTAGGAGAAGCGGGCAAAGATGTTGGGGTTAATATTTATCCTTGGTTAACAACGGATAGTGATGGAAATACCCAGTACTTCGCTTCTGCGGCAACTGTTTCTGGTGCTATTGCAGAGGATGGTTTATTCCCATGTGTTCAGTACCACCACACAATGGGTGTGAAAGGATTGGATAAGAAGACAGGAGAAGAAATCAATGCGGATGAAGCTGCAACAGTAGATGATAACATTCTAGCAAGAATGTTAGGCATGCAAGGTTTCCAAGGATCGTTAACACAGAGATCAATCATCCGTCAAGGAGATGTAAAAGAAATAGAAAAATTTGCTGCTGATTTAGTGCATGAAAGAGAGCACCACCAGAAGTTAAATTCTTATACTTTATACCCAGACCGTAGCGATGTATATGGTGCAGGTCACCACTGGGGCATGTATGTAGATTTGAATGGTTGTATTGGTTGTGGAGCTTGTCAAGTAGCTTGTATCGCAGAAAATAACGTACCCGTTGTAGGTAAGCGAGAAGTAGCTAGACACCACGAAATGACTTGGATGCGTATTGACCGTTACTATTACGGTGATTACGAAAATCCAAATGTTGTTTACCAACCAATGATGTGTCAGCACTGTGATAACGCTCCTTGTGAGAATGTTTGTCCAGTTGCAGCAACCAATCACAGTTCAGAAGGTTTAAACCAGATGACGTATAACAGATGTATCGGTACGCGTTACTGCGCGAATAACTGCCCGTACAAAGTACGACGTTTCAACTGGTTAGATTATACAACAGCAGATTTATTTCCTTCTAACGAATTTGAAATCAACGGCGAAGAGATTCCATTCGGTGCAGATAACTTGACTAGAATGGTATTGAACCCAGATGTGACGGTTCGTTCAAGAGGGGTTATCGAGAAATGTTCTTTCTGTGTACAGAGAATTCAGGAAGGTAAGTTGACAGCGAAGCGAGAAAACAGACAGTTAGTAGATAGTGATGTACGTTCTGCTTGTCAAACAGCTTGTCCAACAGGGGCTATTTCTTTTGGAGATATGAATAATCCAGATGCACCTATTTCTCAAAAAATGAAATCTGCTTTAGCATATAAAGTATTAGAAGAAATCAACGTATTATCTTCTGTACATTATTCTGCTAAGATCACTAACAAAAACGAAGCGTTAAGTTAATGATGAATGAAAAATGAGGAATGATGAATACGCTTATTGAGCAATATTTACCATTTACCATTGAGCATTTACCATTTAAATAAATAATTATGAGTGCAGTTGTATCTCCGATTCGGGAGCCGTTAATTACGGGAAGTAAAACATACCACGATATTACGGAAGATATTTGTGGGCCAACGGAAAGAGCACCAGGTTTGTTATGGACTATTGCAATGGCATTGTCTGTAGCAGGATTGGCTACTTTTGCTTTTTCTGTATTTTGGACGGTTTATTTTGGTATCGGTACTTGGGACTTGAACAGAACCATTGGTTGGGGTTGGGATATTACCAACTTCGTTTGGTGGATCGGTATCGGCCACGCAGGTACATTGATCTCTGCGATCTTATTACTCTTCCGACAAAAATGGCGGACAGGGGTGAATAGAGCAGCGGAAGCGATGACCATTTTTGCCGTTATCTGTGCAGGTCAATTTCCATTGATTCACATGGGGCGTATTTGGTTAGCATTTTTTATCTTCCCTTACCCGAATACAAGAGGGCCATTATGGGTAAATTTTAACTCGCCGCTTCTTTGGGATGTATTTGCGATCTCTACTTATTTTACAGTATCTATCTTATTCTGGTACACAGGTTTAGTACCTGATTTTGCAACGATGAGAGATCGTTCTACTGGAATGAGAAGAAAAATATACAACTTCCTTTCTTTCGGTTGGACAGGTTCTGCGAAGCACTGGCAAAGATTTGAATCTTTATCTTTGATCTTAGCAGGTTTGGCTACCCCATTAGTACTTTCTGTACACACCATTGTATCTTTTGATTTCGCCACTTCTGTTATACCAGGTTGGCATACAACGATCTTCCCGCCTTATTTCGTAGCAGGAGCGATCTTCTCAGGATTTGCGATGGTACTGACTTTGATGTTGATTGCTAGAAAAGTACTCCACTTAGAAGATTATATTACACTAGAGCATATCGAATCTATGAATAAGGTCATCTTATTAACAGGTTCGATTGTAGGTACTGCCTACTTAACAGAGCTATTTATCTCTTGGTATTCTGGTTATATCTATGAGCAGTTTGCCTTTTTCAATAGAGCCTTAGGGCCGTATTGGTGGTCGTACTTTGGTATGATGGCCTGTAACGTATTATCGCCACAAATTTTCTGGTTTAAAAAATATAGAAGAAGTATTTTCGTCACCTTCTTCATGTCCATCTTTATTAACATCGGTATGTGGTTTGAGCGTTTCGTAATTATTGCGACAACACTAGCGAGAGATTATTTACCATCAAGTTGGAGTTACTATGTTCCTACTTGGGTAGAGATCGGTATCTTCGTTGGTTCTATGGGCTTATTCTTTGTATTGTTCTTATTATTTACGAGAGTAGCACCAGTGGTAGCAATTGCGGAGGTAAAGAGTATTTTGAAAACATCAGGCGATCAATACAAAGGCAAGAATGCGATGCCACATCATCATGCACATGATGATCACGGACATCACTAGTCAATTTTGAATGTGATCATTCAAAATTTATTCATTCAAAATTCAACATTGAGAACCCTCCCCAACTACGATTGAAAATTTCGTTTAAATACATCTTCAAAACGAAATTTTTAATCGCAGGTTTCTCCCCCTCTTTTTAAGAGGGGGCGGGGGGAGTTCCTAAAGGAATTCATTCAAAATTCAACATTGAAATGAGTCAAAATAAAAGTAAAGAAGTACTATTCGGTTTATACGATGATGAGACGGATTTGATGGATGCGATCCGAGTAGCCAACAAAGAGCATTTAGAAATCGACGAAGTGTTTACGCCTTTTCCTGTTCACGGATTAGATCACTTATTGCACTTTGAAGAATCTCGTTTGCACATTGCAGGATTTGTATATGGAGCGATGGGAACTTTGACTGCCTTTTTATTTATGTCTTGGGTTTTCACAAGAGATTGGCCGATTATATTCGGGGGTAAGCCATACTGGTCTGTACCTGCTTTTATTCCAATTACCTTTGAGTTGACAGTATTATTCTGTGCAATTGGAATGGTCGTTTCTTATTATACGGTTAATGGATTGGCGCCAGGCGTAACGATCCCTACTTTGCATGACCGTATTACAGATGATAAATTTTGCATTGCTTTTAATACCAATGGAGCAAGCGCACAAGATATAGGAAATATGAAGGACTTCTTATCTAAGACAGGAGCGTCCTTAATTGATTCTAAAGTAGTATAAGTTGATGAGAGAATAAGTTCCTGATTTTCTAAGGAAACTATTTTTTAATCAATACTAAGCCAGTGGTTAGTTGACAAAGTTCTTTATGTTAAAAATATAATCGACCAATCAACTAAAAACAACCAATAATTTTACAATGAAAAAGTCTTCTAATATAACTACGTTTCTAGTAGCATTCGCATTGTTCTTTGTTTTGTATGCTTGTGGTGGACCGGGGCCGAATGAAACAGGCACGGAGTATATGCCAGATATGGGCCACTCTATTGCTTATGAGGCAAACTATTATGATTATTACAAGCATAATAGATGGGGAAGTGATGATGAATATTATAAAATGGCAAAACCTCGGAAGCCTGTTAAAGGAACCATTCCAAGAGGGGCTGCTGGTAATGCGGTGTCAGACAATCCAAATGCACTAAAAGTACCACCAAATGGTAGTGTACC
>CAKZUM010000616.1 GCA_937921525.1 uncultured Saprospiraceae bacterium | reverse complement strand
GTTTTGAAAACTTGGGAAGTCTTTCTTTTCAAATCGTGTATAACTAAAAAATATTATAAAATGAACCCTAAAAATTTCAACCTAAGTCTATTAATAATCATCTGCTTGTCAAGTAATATACTGGCACAAAAAATATTAAATCCAGAAAAAACGGCTATAGAAATTAGCGATATACAAAACATGTTAGGTACTTGGACCGGTACTTTAACCTATTTAGATTATACGTCTAATAATCCCTATACCATGCCTTGTGGATTAGTCATTAAAACAAAAAAAGAAAATAGAAAACTAAATCTATACTATACGTACCCAAATGAACCCAAGGCCAATAGTAAGGGCAAACTTAAAATATCAAAAGATAACTTTAAGTTAAATGGAAAAACGATTATTTCTCGGTCTACCCTATCCGATGGAACTACCCAAATCGTTACGCGTTATTCCAATAAGGATGGCAATGATCGAAAAAAGGCATTGATCAGAAATAGCTATATTATTGGAGCAGACAAACTGATTATTAGAAAAGAGGTACAGTTTGAGGGAACGACCGAATGGCTAAAGAGAAATGAATTTAATTTTAATAGAGGATAAAATATGCGATTGATAGAGACTTCCCAAGTCTTGAAAACTTGGGAAGTCTTTCTTTTTCAAACAATTCTAAACTGTAATATAGGGTGGGTTCTTCATGTAATACTGAATAGTTATATTTATCAATGAATGATCTCCTCCCAATTCACCGTATCATTATGAGAATGCGTAAAACCGATGGCCCTTTCCTCTGCAATGGTATTGACATCTCTATAAGCAATGATATAAGTTTTTCGCCAATCTTTAGATGAGTTACCACCAGATCCATGAACAATGCGTTCATCATGTATGGTGAGACTTCCTCTTTTTACAGGGAGGTACTTTAGTTGGTCATCTGGTCGTGCTTCAATTACCAAAGTATGGGAATCATCACGATTCACCGTTCCGTCTTCCTCTTGTTGGCTATAGTCTTTAGGTTTGTGGGTTCTGAGTGCTGGTTCTTTATTACTGCCCGGAATTAGGTACAAACAACCATTGATAACATCTGCGTCATTCAATGCCAAGGAGAAAGTTGCGGTCCAAGTGTTTTTCGTTTTTGGCCAGTAGCCTAAGTCTTGGTGCATCGCAAATTCTGCTTTTTCTTTAGTTGGTTTTTTTGCCAAAAACTGCTCATAATCCATTGCTGCTTGTCCGTGTTGATATAATTGATTCGCAATATTTTGAGTAACCTGCTGAAGGATATTATTAGCAAATTCTTCGCGATACAAACTTGGTAACATCGCATTGACTAATCGAAATTCCTCAAATGGAGTCCCATAAGGTTGCGACATATCACAGAAATCCTTTGCCATTTTTTCTTTTTCCTTCCCCATAATAAAATGTTCAAACCATGGGTCTAAGGTTTGCATTTCCGCTTCTGTTAGCACGTCATTCAAAATGAGATACCCTAGCTCATTAAACTGTTCAATTTCAGATGCCTCTACTTTATAAGTAAGTCCTTGGCGTCGATGTTTGCCAGATAGTGGGTTGTATAATTTTTCCATATTTAATTTAATTTTTGAGTAAAATGGCTGCAATCTTGATGAAAGATAAAACGATTTTTTGTTATTTCTATACAAAAGGTGTTTTCTTTTTGTATCTACATTTTAAAGAAGGATGAAAATTTAGGAAGGACTAATTTCGTACTCTGTGTTTACTCCGTGAACTCTGTGTCCAAAAAAAATCAATGAATAATAATTCGCTGTTGCCAAGCATATTCTTTAGAAACAAGTAAAATAAAATAAACTCCCGCCACTAAATTTCCAACTGTGACTTCTTGTAAATCATTAGACTGTAAAGGAATTTGCTGAACTATCTGCCCATTCAAATCTATCAATTCTACTCGAAAATCTTGTATAACCAACTTATTCATTTTAATAAAAAAAGATTGATTGGCTGGATTGGGATAGATACTAAAAAGGGCTGGCACTTCTACCCTCGAAGTAGATACCGTTTCGTTTAAAGTAAATTGTAAAATATTGCCAGGGTTCCTCAAATTAGAGGTGGCATTTAGACCAGTCGCATCGGACGTTCGACCCGTTTCGTCACATAGTACGTAAAAGGTTTTTCCGTTGGGATGAGCCACTATATCCCGATAGCGGTTTTGGGTATAAAAGTGCTGGGTAGTATCTCCTTCAATTGCTGTTCCGTCAGCGTTTAATTGATACCTAAAAATACGACCTCGTTTTAGACTAGTCACTAGCAATGAATTTTTCCAACTTGGAATCGCCTCCTTTTCGTAAATTTCTAGACTGGACGGCGCCACATTCGGTCGGCAAATCCAACTATTTCCACACCGTGGGTCATTAAAATTGTACCCATCGGCTACTGCAAACATCGCTGCTAAGGGCTCCTGATAATTGGAATCTGTTAAGCTACTTTCTTCTATAAAAACTCCATTCCCAGGGCATATATATTTTTCGTAATCTAAACTAGCGCAATTATCTATAAGCGACCAATTGCAATAATCATAAGCCTGATTATCTTGAAAACCAACAACGATAGGCCAACCGTAATTTTTTCCTGATTGTATTCTATTAACTTCATCGTCCGTATCTGGGCCATGTTCATCCGAATACAATAAACCACTTGCACTAAAAACCAAACCTTGTGGGTTGCGATGTCCATAGGAATAGATATGACTACGCACACCATTCAATACAGGGTTGTCTTCAGGAATCGAACCATCTGTATTTAGGCGCAATACTTTCCCGGGATAATTAGCCCAATTTTGTTGGTCTATTTCTTCTTGCGTTGGCAATACTTGCGAGAGAATGGGATTGCAAAAATTGCGATTTTGATTACCTCCTTGGTCACCAATAGTATAATACAATTTATCATCTGGACCAAAAATTAGTCTTCCTGAATTGTGGTCATTCGTTGCAGGTAAATTATCAAGGAGAGTTATTGGATTGGATAAAGAGCCGTCTGCA
>CAKZUM010000615.1 GCA_937921525.1 uncultured Saprospiraceae bacterium | reverse complement strand
TTTAAAATGAAGATTTTTTGCTTTAGACAACTTGAAAAAATGAGATTTTATCTGGTATAAATGAACATTTTTTCAGGGCAGTATAAAGGAAAAAAGACCATTTTAAATGTAAAAGTTATTTGTGCGTCGTTCCTTAGTAAGACTATGTTAACTATTCTTGTTTAAAATCGCCTTTAGTAAGAATCTGTTAAGGGTTATTTAATTAAACAAATAGCAGAAAAAAGTATTTATTTATTATTGTATTTTCAAAAAAAAGTAGACATTGGATCATCGAATATCTAGAAAAAGATTGATTTAGTAAGGAAAAAAACCAATCCAATCGAATGATCTTGAATTTGTAGGAGTTATTTGATATTTTTAGCGGTATACAATAACCTAGTTAATTGATAATGAAGAAAAAAATTGTAGCTGCCGCTTTTGGCTTCTTTCTTGGCGCTTTTGGCGTTCACCGTTTTTATCTGGGACAGGTAGGGCTTGGTATTTTATATATATTATTGTCTATTACTGGTATCTCTGCTATTCTCGGTGTTGTAGATGCTATATTATTTTTATCAATGGATGATCGATCCTTCGATAGAAAATATAATAAGCATATTCGGCAAGAAGATGATCGTGTACCCGACCGAAGGACTAGACATCAAGAGGCACCAAGGACCGCTAGAACAGATCGAACAAGACAAGCAGCACCGAGAAATAATCCGCATAAAACTAGTGGAATGGAACGCTACAAAGATTATGATTTTGAGGGTGCTATAAAAGATTTCAATAAAGCACTAACAATCAATCCTAGAGATGTAGCCGTTCATTTTAATATTGCTTGTGCCTATTCGATAACTGAAAATAAAGACAAAGCATTTTACCACCTAAGTAAGGCGGTTGAAAATGGTTTTGATAATGTGGATAAAATTAGAGAGCATGATGCGCTAGCTTTTCTTAGAATTCAAGAAGAGTTTAATCAATTCGCCAGAAATGGTTATCGAATAAATCCTGTGGCTAACACATCTAATCCAGAACCAGAAATTTCTGGAGATTTATTAGAACAAATTAAGCGATTGGGAGAGATGAGGGAGAAGGGCTTTTTGACACAAGATGAATTTCTAGCACAGAAAAAAAAATTATTAAGATAGATAGATTAGAGCAGAGAATAGAGATCGTTTCACTGAGAGAACAGAGACTAGCTAAGAGTCTTGCTCGAAGTCTCTGTTCTCTCAGCATAGCGGTCTCTACTCTCTATTCTAAAGAAATACTTCCCCTGCTATTAATAGCCAGTTAAACAAACACTAAAAAAGAATTATGATAGCCGGAACATTAATTTCTAACGACATATTACCGATTAGAACTTCTGATACAGGGGACGAAGCGCTGACGATTATGAATGAATTTGGCGTTCGCCACCTACCTATCGTTAATAATAAGGAATTGCTTGGGGTTATATCAGAGGATGATATATTAAATTATGATGTGGACGAACCTTTGGGTTCTTATAGACTTTCCTTATTCCGTCCTTATGTAAAAGAAAGAGATCATTTATTTGAAGTAATGAAAGTTTTGGCGACACAACGCTTAACACTCATTCCTGCCGTAAATGAAAAAGAGGAATATGTAGGGTATGTCACACAAGATGATTTGTTACAATACTTTGCTGCTACTGCTGCTTTTACAGAACCCGGAAGTATTATCGTTTTGGAACTTCAAAGACGAGATTATTCTTTGGTAGAAATTGCTAGGATCGTAGAATCAGAAAATGCGAATATACTTAGCTCATTTATTACCACTAATAAAGATGCCTTCTTGATGGATGTAACGATCAAAGTAAACAAGCCTGATATACATGGTCTCATTGCTACTTTTGAGCGTTTTAATTATAAAATAAAAGCATCGTTTATGGAAGCTCAGTTTACAGATACCATTAAAGAAAGATATGACTTGTTAATGGCTTACTTGAACGTTTAATTCGAAAAAAATCAAAGTCTAACGCAAGCCTGCCTGCGTTCCTTGGAAGGCAGGTTCAAAACTCACGACACGTTGACCACTAGATTTTCTGCCACAGTTTAATGAATAGTAGCGTCATAAAGTCAACATCAAAAGTCTGACTTCTAATCCCCACTATGTGTACAGTCACCTATATTCCTCAAAAAGACGGATATATATTAACTTCTAATAGAGACGAAAGTGCTTTACGCTCTCCTAAAAATATTACCCAACTAACTCGTAGTGGTCAAGAATTGCTATTTCCTAGAGATAAAGGTGCTGGAGGCAGTTGGATTATGCTCTCCTCTAAAGATCGCTTAGTCTGCCTACTCAACGGTGCTTTTGTGCGTCAAGAAAGACAACTACCCTACCGCATGAGTCGAGGAATTATGGTAATGGAGTTTTTTGATTACTCACATGCCAGTCACTTCTTTGAACAATACAATTTTCAAGGAATAGAGCCTTTTACTATGATTATTTATGACAATGGGCAGTTATTTGATTTTAGGTGGGATGGGGAGCAAACACATTTACTGGAATTAGATACCGCTAAACCTCATATTTGGTCTTCGGCCACCCTATATGATAAAGTAACGCAAGAAAAAAGAAAAAAATGGTTTACGGAATGGCTAGATGGTAGAACGGATTTTAGTAGAACCGCTATTCTAGCCCTGCATAAAGAAGGTGGAGAAGGAAATCCTTCTATAGATTTTATGATGAATCGTTATAATTATCTAGTGCAGACTGTTAGTATTACGCAGGTTGTAAGTACCCAGACAACACAGCAAATGTTTTACCACGATTTAATTACGAATACTCAAGTATTGAAAAGCCTATCACACGTTTGATATAGGCACTTGATCGACTATTACTAAAAAATAATCCGTAGCTAAAAATTTAGCTACGGATTATTTTTTAGCACCAGATATTAGACCATATTAGGAATTTTGAAACTATACAAGAATAGAAAGTATAAAAGTATTTCGTTTAAAAACCAATGGAATTTTGTCTATTCTTAAACGAATTACATCTCTATTCCCCGCCCGCCTAACGGCCAGTCGGGCTGGTCTGCTCTCGCTTCTCTATTCTAACAAAAACTAAATAGGTTTCAAAAACACCTTTCGAATATTAGATACCGTATTGGCGTATTCTTTTTTCACCTTCATCGTATTCCATTCTGGAGAGGCAATGAATTTTTCCCAAGCAACTCCATGCGCTTGCATATCTTTAAAGTTGAGTAGATAAGTTAAGCAAGGTCGATATGGACCAGCGATCATTTCTCCAAAAAATACGGGATTTAAGCCGACTTCCTTAAATAGAGGAATTTCTTCTTTGTTGAACATCTTAATTTTCCTTCCTACTGCATCTTCAGAGTATCCTTCATAAGTCCTTAATTCAAAAATAGACGCACCATCAACTGGATTCATCATCTGAGGAAGTCCATCAAAAGCCAATAAGAGCGAAGAAGTGAATCGGTTATATATAGCTTGCTCTGAAGCAGTATAGGTACTAGCAGCAGCATTAAAAACAGTATCTTTAGTTAAGGTCTGAGCTTGTATATATGTGGCTGCATTTGGATAGCTTATCAGAACCCATATCTTCTTAGGATCTGAATTTCCCACCTCGTCAAATATCATAAATTGATTACCACCTGCTCTTTTCAGGGCTGGTTGCAATGCTTCTTTCAGATAATTTATCAACAATTTAGCATTTCCGCCAAACTTCAGTTCATACGTTCTTATTTCGTATAATTCTTTCTCTATTTCTTCTACCGTGTTGGCTTTACTTGTAGCAGCACAACTGATTGGAATTGCAGCAGCGGCAGCTATTGTAGTGGTAGCATTAAGAAATTTACGTCTTTTCATACTATTTCGTGGATATTAGGAGATGTTACAAAATTAAGAAGTATATCAATAATGAAAAAGTAAAATTTTAACTTTATAATAAAATTAATACATACTTTGTTGTTACACTATGGAACATTTTTAAGAGCAGAGAACCGAGAGCAGAGAATAGAGACGTATTTCGTTAAAAAACGACAAAATATGACAAGTTTATCTAGATGGTTGACAGTTGTTTTTTAAAAAATTCAACTTCAACCTCAACTTCAACCTCAACCTCAAAACGAGATGTTGACAGCCTGTTTTAAGGTCAACGTCATAATTTGAAGTTGAGTTTGAAGTTAAAAGTGTCAACTACTTTTAGTCTTTGGATAAACTTGTCTTTTTGCACTACGTTTTCTTCTCTTTTTAAATGATGAAGGCAACGCTTCAACCCTGATTGTTGCCAATATCGAATTAAAATAGTAAAAATTCTTAAAAATATCCTACACACAGAATTAAAATTCTTCTAATTACCTGTATTCTATTCCTATGAATTGCTGGACTACGTTAGGGCATATTTTTTTTACAACCAATAAAGTTGAATTAACTCTACCGATTCATAGAAGTTGTTTAAGAATGTAGACTGTATCGGGAAAATATTCAAATGGAAACGTCTCCTCCTCTTTGAAGAGGAGATCGGGAGGAGTTAGAAAAACGGATACTGAATCCAGCCAGTAAATCATACATCATACTTCAGAAATCATACATCATAAATCCATCTAGTTCAAATCGTGATGGATATATGATTTCTGATGTAGATTTCTGGTTTATGATTTTTTCTCAGTCCACACGCTCCCCACCCAACAACCGCCGAAAGTAAACCTCCATATCCATCAAGTCCACTTCCCCACTTCGATACCCGATATACATATCAGGACGAACAATAAACAAGGCTTGTTCTTTAATACCCAAGCCTTCAAAAAAGGTAGCATTGCGCTCCTTATCAAATTGCTGAAATTGAATCTCTAAATCAGATAAGTCCATATAATTTTTTAACTGCACAATTTCCTCTTCATCCCGTTTCGTATAGAAATAAAGCAATTGAAAAGCAGTCCCATCTAGCCAATCAAAGGTACTCGTATTATTAGAAGTGATATAAGGAAATCGATCTCCAGCTTCTGGCGCATTTGCAGTAAAAGCATCCGACTGATGATCTCTATTGATAGAACTTGCCCTGTAGTGAATACCTGTTTGCGAAACTCTGCCAAAAGCAAATTTTCGAATCTTATCATAAGAAGTACCTATCTTAAAAAGAGACGGAAAAATATTCATTCTAAAAAAACGTAGTAAAGGATTTTTAGAAACAATCATCCCAAATGCTCGGTCGGTAGTTTTCACCAATTCTTGGGCAAAAGGTAAGCGCTCTTCCGTATACGTTTTTAATAAACTAACAGCTGCTTTTTCTTTTACCACCAATGCTAGTTTCCATGCTAGATTATAGGCATCTAATAATCCCGTATTCATCCCTTGTGCCCCTACAGGACTATGGATATGGGCAGCATCACCTGCTAAGAAGCAACGCCCTTTTTGAAAATCAGGTACTACTCTATGATGGATTTTGTATGTTTTAAACCAATCTGTATTGCTTACTTTTAAATTGATAGTCATATCTTCTAACACCTCTTCAATAAAGGTTTCAAATTCAATTCCTTCTACATCTTCTAGATGGCTAGGCAAAGCCCCTACTATTCTAAACCTTCGATCCCCTTTCATCGGAAAGAAAGCTAAAAACTTTGTTTTATCAAGGCAGACATGTACTTCCTGCGAAAATTTCCAATCAATCTCTGTATCTGCGACAAAAAAAGTCTGTTCGTGCGTCTCGCCCTTAAAAGACATACCTAATTGCTTTCTGATCGTGCTACTTCCACCATCTGCTCCCACCAACCAGTCTGCAACAATGGTCTGTCGCTCTCCTTCTTCAGTAATAATTATTGCCTCTACTTCTGTATTTGTCTGCGTAATGCTATCTAAATGGGTATTCCACAGAACACTTTCGCCCTCTGTTTTTAAAAAATGCTGCAATAAGGCTTCGTTCTCGTGCTGCACAAGCATATGTATAAAAGGAAAAGGACTGATGCCTTTACCAATTTCTACCAAATGTATACGCCTAGTCGGTTGGCCTTTTACCACAAAGTTGACCGCCTCCCCAACCAATCCTCTCCGCAATGCCTCTTGCGCAATTCCCATTTGCTGATAGACCTCCATCGTTCTTGCCTGTACGCCTAGTGCTTTTGTCTCATTAGTAATACTTTTTTTCTGATCTATAATAACAAAAGGGACTTTATGTCTCGCCAATTGACAAGCCATCATCAATCCTGTCGGTCCCGCTCCTATAATTAATACCTTCGTTTGACGTGTTTTCATATTCTAGCCTGTATTTTTTCGTTAAAATACAGTATTCAATGCAAAATCCATGACGAAAGTCCGTTCTCTTCAAGAGGAATTCTTTTTTAGGTAGAGACTAAAGTCTAGAAATTGTATTTTTGACCTAAAAAGAGGGCTATTTTTTTAGTC